>NZ_JAKJSQ010000101.1:0-9604 GCF_050337105.1 Aliivibrio kagoshimensis | reverse complement strand
TTTTATAAACAATTCGAGCGGCCAAAAGCCGCTCGGATGACAGTGATCACARTTTTATCAAAAATGGATGTGAACACCAAATTGTTATCGAGTTTTTATCACCAAATTATTGGTTTGCTTCACTTCTTCCATGACAACGTAGGTACGCGTGTCATTCACTCCTGGAAGGCGTAGCAAAGTATCCCCTAATAATTTCCTGTATGCACTCATATCTGATACACGTGTCTTTAAAAGATAATCAAAATCACCAGAAACTAGGTGGCACTCTTGAATATCATCTAATTGCTGTGTCGCAAGATTAAATTGCTCAAATACATCAGGCGTGCCTCTATTTAGTGTGATTTCAACAAACACTAATAGAGATGCATCTAAAAACTGAGGGTTTAGTAAAGCCGTATAACCATTAATATACCCTTGACGCTCTAAGCGACGAACACGCTCTAAACAAGGCGTAGGTGATAACCCTACTCGTTTAGACAGTTCAACGTTCGAAATTCGCCCATCTTTTTGTAGCTCATTTAAAATATTCCTATCTATTCTATCCAATTCCTTGGATGGCTTCTTATAGTTATCTACCATTTTTTATTCCACCTTATTACTTCCTTGCAAAAATATATTCTACAACTTGTTAAATTTTCGATATCAAATGCTATTCAAATGACACTATACTAGAGATATATTCGACAGTTCAACCCTACAACTAGATAAAACAACCATAAAAACATAAGGACACAGCATGATCATTGGAATCCCAAAGGAAATTAAAAATCACGAATACCGCGTAGGTATGGTCCCAGCTAGCGTTCGTGAGCTTATCTCACATGGACACCAAGTTTTCGTAGAAACCCTTGCCGGTTCTGGCGTTGGTTTCTCTGACGACGACTATGTCGCTGTCGGTGCATCTATACTTCCTACGGCTCAAGATGTTTTTGCTAAAGCCGAGATGATTGTGAAAGTGAAAGAGCCTCAAGCAGTTGAGCGTGCAATGCTACGCGAAGACCAAATTCTATTCACTTACCTACATCTTGCACCGGATTTGCCTCAAACAGAAGATCTTATCAAGAGTAAAGCGGTTTGCATAGCATATGAGACTGTAACAGATTCTATGGGTCGTCTGCCACTACTTGCTCCAATGTCTGAGGTAGCGGGCAGAATGTCAATTCAAGCTGGCGCTCAAACTTTAGAGAAATCTAACGGCGGTCGTGGTCTTCTTCTTGGTGGCGTTCCTGGTGTTGAGCCTGCAAAAGTGGTTGTTATCGGCGGTGGTGTTGTTGGTGCTAATGCAGCACGCATGGCAGTAGGAATGCGTGCTGACGTAACGATTCTAGATCGTAACCTTGATACTTTACGCTTACTTGACGAAGAGTTCCAAGGACGTGCAAAAGTAGTTTATTCAACTGCCGATGCACTTGAAAAGCATGTTCTTGACGCGGATCTCGTGGTTGGTGCAGTTCTTATCCCTGGCGCAGCAGCACCGAAATTAGTAACAAAAGATCACATCAAACGTATGAAACCGGGTGCGGCAGTGGTTGATGTTGCGATTGACCAAGGTGGTTGTTTCGAAACTTCTCACGCGACAACGCATGCTGATCCTACCTACGTTGTTGATGATGTTGTTCACTATTGTGTGGCAAACATGCCTGGCGCAGTTGCAAGAACCTCTACGTTTGCACTTAACAATGCAACACTGCCTTACATTGTTAAACTTGCTGACGAAGGCTATAAAGCAGCACTTCTTTCAGACAAAGGTCTGTTAGATGGTCTAAATGTGATTCACGGTAAAGTGACTTGTAAAGAAGTTGCAGAGAGCTTTGACCTTGAGTTTGTAGACCCAACGGCAGCATTAAATATCGACTAACAATTAACTTATTGTTAAATTCGTTAAGGGCACCTATTATGGTGCCCTTTTTACTTTATGCTAATTTCTCGTCTGCTCGGAGCATTTTATGAGTACTGTTAAACATTCGAAGTTACTAATTTTAGGCTCAGGCCCTGCTGGTTACACGGCTGCGGTTTATGCGGCTAGAGCGAACCTGAACCCTGTGATGATCACCGGCATGCAGCAAGGTGGTCAATTAACCACTACTACAGAGGTCGAAAACTGGCCTGGTGGCGCGGCGGATATGACAGGTCCAGGTTTGATGGAACAGATGAAAGAGCATGCTGAACGTTTTGAAACTGAGATCATTTTTGACCACATTAACGAGACAGATTTCAGCCAACGTCCATTTCGTTTAAAGGGCGACAGCGCCGAGTACACTTGCGATGCACTCATTATCTCAACCGGTGCGTCAGCAAAGTATTTAGGGCTAGAATCTGAAGAACTCTTTAAAGGGCGTGGCGTTTCGGCGTGCGCAACCTGTGATGGTTTCTTCTATCGTAACCAGAAAGTCGCGGTTGTTGGTGGTGGTAATACCGCCGTTGAAGAGGCTCTCTACCTGTCTAACATCGCATCAGAAGTACACCTTGTACATCGTCGTGACAGCTTTCGTTCAGAAAAAATTCTGATTAACCGGCTGATGGAAAAAGTGAAAAACGGTAACATTATCTTACACATTAATCGCACTTTAGAAGAGGTGACGGGTGATGAGATGGGAGTAACGGGGTTAATTCTCAAAGATACTCACTCCGATACCACGGAATCTCTGGATGTGATGGGCGCCTTTATTGCGATTGGCCACCAGCCAAATACCGATATTTTTAACGGCCAGCTTGAGATGAACAACGGTTACATCAAAGTGCAATCTGGCTTAGAAGGTAATGCGACTCAAACCAGTGTGACAGGTATTTATGCCGCTGGTGACGTGATGGATCATACCTATCGTCAAGCGATAACCTCAGCAGGAACAGGTTGTATGGCCGCGCTGGATGCCGAACGATACCTCGATGAGTTAGACGCATAACCGCAAGATTACGATACTCCTTCTTATAGCCACTCTCTGCTCTAAACAGCGCTCTATGCTCTCAAACAGAAAGTGGCTATGATACGTTTTCACTCCAACCAATAATCAGCCCTCCTTATGGATAAATACAGACAGCGTAGCCTCAACAAATGGCTTAAATCTCAATCCAAATTAGCCCAACGTTGGTTAATCGCCACCATTAGTCTCGCGTTTCTTTCTGGCCTACTACTGATTGCTCAAGCGGGTATTCTTGCCGATATTCTTCATCAACTTATCATCGAAAAAGTGGGTAAATCGGCGTTGATAAATCAATTTGTCCTCATGGTATTTCTTGTGGCTCTACGCGCCCTCTCCACTTGGGCAAGAGAAATTTCAGGTTACCGCTGCGGTGAACAGATCCGCGTTTATATTCGCCAGCTTATTCTTGATAAATTGCGCGAACTGGGTCCCGCCTATATCAAAGGGAAACCTGCAGGCAGTTGGGCGACTCTGATTTTAGAGCAGGTCGAAGATATGCAAGACTTCTTCGCTCGCTATTTACCTCAAATGACATTAGCGGTATTAATGCCATTCACTATTTTAGTGGTGGTGTTCCCACTTAACTGGGTTGCCGGTTTAATATTTTTGCTGACAGCGCCTCTGGTTCCGCTCTTTATGGCACTAGTTGGTATGGGGGCTGCGGATGCCAATCGTCGAAATGTAAAAGCGTTACAGAGACTCTCTGGCCACTTTTATGACCGCTTGCAAGCGATGACCACTATACGCCTGTTCCATCGGGCACAAAGTGAAACTGACTCATTAAAAGGGGCTTCAGAGGTCTTTCGTAAACGCACCATGGAAGTGTTGCGTTTGGCATTTCTCTCTTCGGCGGTGTTGGAGTTTTTCACTTCGTTGTCTATTGCCATTGTCGCGGTCTATTTTGGTTTTACCTATATCGGCGAGCTCAATTTCGGACATTACGGCATTGGTGTGACGCTCTTTACGGGACTGTTTATTCTTATCTTGGCCCCTGAGTTTTATCAGCCTCTAAGAGATCTGGGCACCTTTTATCACGCCAAAGCTCAAGCCGTCGGTGCGGCGGAGTCCATCGTTAACTTTTTAGAGATCCGAGTAGAAAGCCCGCATTCAGGCAGTCAGCATGTGGCTCTCTCCTCCCTGACGATTCGCGCGACCGAGCTAGAGGTGGTTAGCGTCGATAACAAACCCTTGATTGGACCGATAAGCTTTACCCTACGCAGTGGAGAGAGCTTGGCGATTGTTGGCCCTAGTGGCGCGGGAAAAACCACCCTGATCAACGCACTGTTAGGCTTTCTTCCCTATAAAGGCAGCTTGACGGTCAATGGGGTAGAGATTAACGCCCTCGACCTGGCAAAATGGCGAAGTACGATTAACTGGGTCGGTCAAAATCCCATGTTGATCCATGGTTCCATCAAAGAGAACATCAGCTTAGGCAAGCAGGGGTTAACTCAACAGCAGATAGACAACGCCTGTGAACAAGCGTTTGCCACAGAGTTTATTAACGAGCTTGGGTATGACTACCCGATCAGTGATCGCTCAGGGGGATTATCAGTCGGTCAAGCACAGCGTTTGGCTTTAGCACGTGCCATTCTTCAGCAGGGCAGCCTATGGATTCTGGATGAACCCACCGCTAGCCTTGATGCGAACAGCGAACAGTTGGTCATGACTAGCCTTCGTACCGCCATTGCTAATAGCACCACCATCATGATCACTCATCGCATTGAGCAGCTTAAAACGTCTGATCAAATTATGGTGCTCAATAATGGTCGCATCGAGCAAATAGGTGACTACGACACCCTCAGCAAACAGGGATTGTTCCAATCTATGCTCCAACAACACGATGAGGGTGAACAGAATGCGTGATCTTCTTCCTTATTTAAAACTGTATAAAAAGCATTGGTTCGGTTTGAGCCTTGGCATGCTGCTTTCGTTCGCTACCCTATTTGCCACTATTGGGCTACTAACGCTTTCGGGTTGGTTCATTGCCGCCTCGGCAGTTGCTGGACTCACCATCGCCCGGGAGACGTTTAACTATATGTTGCCTGCCGGTGGGGTTCGAGGTTTCTCGATTGGCCGTACCGCTGGTCGCTGGGGCGAAAGAGTGGTCAGTCATAACGCCACCTTCAAGCTCCTCACCGAACTACGCATATTCTTTTTCAGCAAGTTGATACCTCTGATCCCTGGTCGATTTTCTAAACTGCGAGATGCTGATTTGCTCAACAGACTCGTGGCGGATGTGGATGCCATGGACCATGTCTACCTGCGTCTGATCAGTCCAATGACCGTTGGCGCGATTGGTATCGGTAGTTTAACCCTGTTTATCTGTTGGTTTGATCTGACTATCGGTTTAACACTGGGTGCCATTCTTTTACTGTTATTAATCACTTGGCCTGTGATCTTTTATCGACTGGGCAAAAGCAGTGGTGAGTCATTAACCCTTAATAAATCCGCTCTTCGAGTCACCACTCTTGACTGGTTGCAAGGTCATGCTGAACTACTGATTTTTGGTGCAGAACCACAATATCGTCACGCACTGTTAGATAAACAGTCTAAATTGCTACAAAGCCAAAGAGAGATGGCCAAATTAACAGGCCTAGCCAATGCACTGCTATTGATTGCCAATGGTTGGACGCTAACCCTCATCATCTGGATAAGTGCCGACGGTATTGCAGGTAATAACCCTGATCCACTGATTGCCATGGTCGCCTTTGCCACCATGGCCAGTTTTGAGCTGATCATGCCAATTGCTGGCGCCTTCCAGTACTTGGGACAGACGCTCAGTTCAGCGAAACGCTTAAACGAGATCATTACCGCGCCAATCGATACCGCCTTTGATCCCGAAGGTATTGACCTGATCGCACAAGGTGACCTTGCTGTGTCTGCGGTGAGCTTTCATTACCCGGACAGTGACAAAACCGTCATCAATAACCTTTCCCTAAAGATTCAAACAGGTGAAAAAGTCGCCATTGTTGGCCAGACGGGGTGTGGCAAATCCACCCTGTTACAACTATTAACCCGCCACTGGGATCCCACTCAAGGCAGCATCAAACTGGATAACACGTCGATTGATTTACTCAATGAACGTTCACTGCGATCGGCCATGTCGGTGGTCAGTCAGCGAGTAGACATATTGAACGGCAGCTTGCGTGATAACCTGCTGCTAGCAAAACCTGATGCTGACGATAGCCAACTGAATACACTACTGAATCAAGTCGGCCTTAGTACGCTATTAGAGGGCGTAGGGTTAAATGAGTGGTTAGGGGATGGTGGTAGACAACTCTCTGGTGGAGAGCGCAGACGTATCGGCATTGCCAGAGCCATCTTACATGATGCACCGATTTTTCTGCTCGATGAACCGACAGAAGGTCTAGATCAACAGACTGAGCGACAGATTTTGTCGATTCTTGACCACTATACGAAAAACAAAACCGTGCTGTTAGTGACTCATCGATTGGTGGGTATAGAGACGATGGATACAATCGTACTGATGGATCAAGGCGAGATTATTGAACAAGGAACCCATCAGCAGTTACTCAATGATCAGGGCCGTTATCACCAACTCTATCATCGCTTTTAAGCCATAAAAAAGCCGCACATTATCGTGTGCGGCTTACCTTCACTATTTAGTCCCGTTGATTATGCGTGTTGCTTTTCAAACGCTAACATAAAATCAACCAAAGCTTGCACCCCTGCTAGCGGCATCGCATTGTAAATCGAGGCACGCATACCGCCAACGGCACGATGCCCTTTCAATGCTTGCAATCCTTGCGCTTCGGCTTGCTCAAGAAACAGAGCGTCCAGTTCAGGTTTAGCTAACTGAAACGGCACATTCATTAATGAGCGATTGCTCTCATGAACGCCATTATTATAAAAATTTGAATCATCAATGCACGCATACAGTAACGCGGCTTTTTGACGGTTTTTCTGCTCAACCGCTGCCACACCACCTTGTGCTTTGAGCCATTTAAAGACTAATCCAGATAGATACCATGCAAACGTTGGCGGTGTGTTGTACATCGACTCTTTTTCAGAGAGCACCGAGTAGGTCAAACAGCTCGGCAGCGCCTGACTGGCTAAATCGAGTAGATCATCACGAACGATAACCAAAGTGATACCCGCAGGGCCAATGTTCTTTTGTGCTCCGGCATAAATGACACCATATTGTGAAATATCGATTTCACGCGACAGAATCGTTGATGACATATCCGCGACAATCGGTTTATCGGTAATAGGCAGGTCACGCACCTCAACCCCATCAATGGTCTCATTTGGACAAAAATGCACATACGCAGCGTCGTCACTTAGTGGCCACTCTTTTGCAGGCTGCACCGCTTTTTTTCCATCAACTTCAATGCAAGCATCAATCACATTCGGCTGGCAATACTTCTTCGCTTCATCAATGGCACTGTGCGCCCAGTAGCCAGCATCAATATAATCAGCAGTGGTGGCATTTCCAAGTAAGTTCATCGGAACCGCGGAGAATTGAGCCCTAGCGCCACCTTGGCAAAACAGCACTTTGTAATTGTCAGGAATGGATAACAGATCGCGAAGATCTTGCTCGGACTCTTTCGCCACTTGAATAAAGGCTTTACTTCGGTGACTCACTTCCATTACTGACGTGCCTAAACCCTGCCAATTAATCAGTTCACTCTGCGCTTGACGCATGACATCGGCTGGGATCATTGCTGGCCCTGCACTAAAATTATAAACCTGCTCCATGAATTTCAACTGCTCCTGCTTGTTTGATACGTTCAATAATTGCTCTTCATAATTAATACCCTCTTTTGAGTTAAGAGAAAAGCAAAAAGTGATCTAATTCACTATTTTTTCTATCAAACATAGAAAGGAGGTTAATCAAGGCCCGACTTGAAGTGCCTGTCCTCGTACTTTTTCGTACTTGTTTTTATCTTTCAAATGCCAGCGAATGTATTGCTTCTTGCACCGATGTAAACTGTATTTTAGTCAAACACATTTCCGCCTTTGTGAACTCATGTTCTTGAATTAATTGAGTCACTGACTGTAAAGATAACTCAATACCTTGTGGTTCAAATGTATAGCTTCCGTTAGTGTGATTGACTAAATAACATTGACCGTTGCTGTCTATCAAGTGATCTAAATCACTCCAAATCAGCGATTCAAACTCACTAGATAACACGAACTCAGAATCCAGAAACATGAGCTCAGAGTCTCCTTCTAATTTGAAAACACATGGCCATTGAATCATCATTTTACTCCGTATACATAACGTTTTATCACTCATCAGAGTCTTGCAGGGACAGACACTTTAAGCAATTTACTCTCAACTACGTCCACTATATGACAAGTTCGTAAACACTCTACCAATCCTTACCAGTTACCTGCATCGCTACTGTTGTAAACGACTTCCTTTAGTTGCTTTAAAATTGAATAGGTTATTGAAGTGCAATTATCAGGTAATTCTTCAATGTCGAACCAACGTATCTCACGGCACAACTTAGGTTCTGCGTTTTTAATTTCACCTGACCAATTTAAACATATGTAAAAATAGTGACTAATAGGTCGTTCTGGATCGGCTAATTTAGCTATGAATTTTAGAACATGAGTCTCTACCGACACTTCTTCCATCGCTTCCCGTTTAGCAGCGCTTAACGGCAATTCTCCATCTTCAATTCGTCCAGAGGGAAAGCCCCAATTCTGATCAAACACTCCTGTATTTTGACGAAATGCGAGCAGTAATTGAGACTTTGAAACAAATATTATTTGAACTACGTCTTTCATAAATCCAATAAGTTCCTGTTAGTGCATTCGTGATAGAGCACTCATTGCCGAGTTATAAATGCTTAAGCAAATAAGCTATTCGTAATAGAACGATGATTTATTTTCATATATTCAATGTCCGCTAAATAAGCGAGGTGATGACCATCACGGATATTTTCAATGAATGCGTCATTACCGTTATCCGCTTCATTTCGCATAAAATCAACTAAGGTTTGAACCCTTTCAATCATAGTTTCAACTAGTTTTTCACGCTCACCCTGCGACAAACCATAAAAATCGCAAAACAACCGCGCCCTAACCGACTGAGAGTTTATATCCCCTAACGCATCAAACTCATTCGTTTTAAAAGGAGCCCAACAATAAACAGCATAAGCAACATCCCAAATTCTTGGAGCAGGATGAGCCGTGTCGAAATCAAAGATGCCGACAGTTTTATTACCATTTAAAGTGACATTGTAAGGTGCAAAATCACCATGACAAATAACCTCATAAGGCTGCCTGCTTGGTAACATCCACTCACTATTTTCAAAAGATATGCTGGAGATAAATGAAATCGATGTATCGTGGTATTGACGCAAAAGCTTACTCGCTCAAATCTTGCAGGAACATATATGGTCACCTCGCTAAATGCAAGGCAATGTTCTTTTTCTTAATCACTGTTGATGTCTACATATTGTTGGCCATTGTTGTGGGTATCCAGCAGTGGTTCACGGTCTTGCGACATATATCCGGCGTCTTTATGGCGTTCATTTTACCGCGCCCTAATGAGATACAAATTGACGTCTTATCCTCCTATACAGACGCATGGTTTTGATAACCGCTGTCCCTACCAGGTTTTGAATAAGACAAACCGTTTAATTCATCACTGTTATACCGTTTAAAAAAGTGTTGAGTATTTCGCTATTTAGCGCAAGCTAATTTGCCAT
>NZ_JAKJSQ010000100.1:0-9651 GCF_050337105.1 Aliivibrio kagoshimensis | reverse complement strand
ATATAAAAATATCAATTAAAACAATAGTTTATTTGTATTTATAGGAAATGTTTTTATAGTATGTCAATTTGTTTGACAGCTGTGTTGTTTCTAACGCGCCTATCACTATAATGAGTCAGTTAAGTAGGAGGGACTTAGTAATGAGAAATAATGAATTAACCCAAGAGTGGCAAATACTGCAAAATCAGTATGACAGTTACGAGAAGTATTCGTTGCTGATGAAACTTTTTAATATTGCTCTGTTTTCTGTTGCATGGTTGATAGAGGGAGTTAATGTGGTCACTTTGCTGGTGTTGTTGGTGGTGTGGTTGCAAGATGCGATATGGAAAACTTTTCAATCTCGTATTGATGACCGTTTAGTCCAACTTGAAGTGGCATTGTCTGATGAGACTGCAATCCGTACCATGCCATTTCAATATAATCGAGAATATGCTCAGAATCGACCATCAACCATAGGATTGATTGCATCGTATCTGAGCCAAGCCGTTAGACCAACCGTAGCGTTCCCGCATGTGGTTTTAGTGATGATCGGTGCCGTGATTGTGGTGCCAGTATCATAAGGTCTTGACTACAAACTCTTGGCCTAAAAAATCCAAACCGTTTTTCACGCTAGGCAGTGCATCCTCTTGGTGGTGAGTCACATACACTAACTGACTCAGATTATGTTTTGCAATCAGTTCCATCGCTTGTAGCACTGTTTGGCGTTGGATGAAATCTAACCCTTGGCATGGTTCATCCAGCAGCAGGAGTTTTGGACGTTTGATCAATGCTCTAGCTATTAATAATAAGCGCTGTTGGCCATATGATAGGTTCTTAAAGCCGATTGTTGCCAGTTCACCCATAGCAAACAGCTGCAGCCATAATTTGGCTTTCTCTACTTCTTTTTTTGTCGGTTGCTGATAGATACCAATGGAATCATACAGACCAGAAATCACCACTTCGAGAGCCGTGCAGTTCACGCGGTATTGCAGATGAAGAGCAGAAGAGACCATTCCCATATTCTGCTTGATCTGCCAGATGCTCTCTCCCGTCCCCCGTTGATGCCCAAACACGTGAATATCATTGCTGTAACACTGCGGGTGGTCACCAAAAATCATGTTTAATAATGTACTTTTTCCACAGCCATTAGGACCACGAATCTGCCAATGTTGATCAGCATCGATCTGCCAATTCAATCCTGAAAATATGGTTTCACCCGAGTAGCTGACACGTCCAGATCGAATTTTAAAGCGTGGAACGGTTGAATCGACTGCTGTAATGGTGGCGTCACTGACTTTGCTTAATTCATCCACAATTTGTGTCGCTTGTTGCTCTGCTAAGCGATTCTGGCGTTCTCGTTCAGGATGCTCTAGCCACTGAGTTTTACTCATAGTGGCAGCAAGTCCCGTTTCGTCTAGTAATGCAATATGTTGAACGGGGGTGGGCAGTTCTTCATCTCGCGAACATATCAATAAAAGCTGCGATTGTGTGGAGACACGGTCTAAAAGTTGATGAAGTTGTTTTTGATGCGCAAAATCTAAACCTGCGAAAGGCTCATCAAGAATTAATAGTTCGGGCTGTTCGAGTAGTGCCATAGCAAGGATTAACCGACGGCTTTCACCTGTTGAAAGCAAGCGAAAAGGTTGATTGAGCAAATGATGCAGATCGCAATCTTCAATGGCTTGCTCAATACTGAGAGTATCGGTTGTTATTTGTTGTAAGTAATCTCGAACCGTAAAACCAAAATCTTGAGTGTCCATAAAGTCACTCTCATCACAAGCCAAAGCCTCTTCTAACATGTTTTGCTGACGAGCTAAAGAGACCAAAGCAACTCGGGAAGGCCTGTTTTCCACTTGTGCATTTACCGCTTCAATTTCGCCTGCTAACCAAGCCCCAAGAAGCGACTTTCCACTGCCATTATGACCAAATACTGCCCAGTGTTGGTCTCGAGGAAGATACCAGTCTTTTAATGTGAGTTCGACCAATTCTGATGATAAATGCAGTTGCGTTATTTTCATTGCTTATTTCCTCAATTCCTTTGATGAAAATGGAGTGTGTCAATTGTGTTCAGTATCAAGCGCTTCTGAGTAAGAAATAAGATTAAAGCATCAATTACTTAGAAACGAAACAGATAACCAGACCTTCAAAGAGGAAATATAGGCAAACAGGTGTAGCATTAATGGTAGGACAACAGATAAATCAGACGCAGTTGCTACATGGAGTTAAGGTATGTTGAATCTAGATTTTGATAAGCGTGTTGTTATTAATACGCAAGATATGGCGTGGATCACCAGCCCAGCGGCTGGGGTGTTACGCAAACCATTAGCACGTTCTGAGATCTATGCCGGTCATGTCACCAGTATTGTTAAATATGAAGCAAACTCGAGTTTTAGTCGTCACCTTCACCCTTTAGGGGAGGAGATTTTGGTGTTAGAGGGTGTTTTTTCCGATGAGGTAGGGGATTACCCAAAAGGCACTTACATTCGAAATCCACCAGGAAGTTCGCATACCCCCTTTAGCAAAGAGGGGTGCACAATCTTTGTCAAATTGAATCAATTTAATCAAAGTGACCGCAAGTTGGTTCGAGTGAATACTGAAAATACCCCTTGGCAGCCGGGTATCGGCCGTTTATTGGTAATGCCTTTGCATGAGTTTGAACATGAACATGTTGCCTTGGTTAAGTGGCCAGCTGGAGAGCAGTTTCATCCTCATCGTCACTTTGGCGGGGAAGAGGTCTTGGTGCTTTCTGGAGAGTTTAAAGATGAGCACGGCACCTATCCGATGCATACTTGGGTGAGAAGCCCGCACATGAGCGAGCACTTCCCTTACACTGAGCAAGAGACCATTATTTTGGTCAAGGTTGGGCATTTGCCGTTGTAGTGTCTATGAGATAAAGGGGTTAGTAGCGCTCCTGCCAAGAGGCATAAGCAAACAGTATGTCTTCATAATCATCGGCACTTTTAGAGTGATGAATTGCAGACTCTACATAGCCAATGTCTTCGTTGTTGTAAGTAGAGATACGAAGCTCATAATTGGGAGTCATAAAGTAAGCGATGGCAGTGATGATAATAAAGGCGGGGATCCCCGCATAGATCGGGTGAAGTATGAAGAAGCCGAAACCGAAAGTAGCACCAATCAATAAGGCACGTTTGAGCTTACTTTTCCTATTATATTGCCGAATAAATAGATCGTTAATTTTGCCAAAAGCGATAGAACGATTTTTTACGTGAAGGTGTTCATTGTCAACCCAGACAGATTTCTCTTCCATTAAAAACCTCATAAGAATCAAACCGAATAGTGAAAATTAACATGTTTCTAACTTCACGAATGTGGCTAGAAACACGGAAATAAAAAAAATGGCTATTTATGATGTTTGATACAGCTCTAAAGGGAGCCCGTCGGGATCACTAAAAAAAGTGAATTTTTTATCAGTAAAAGGATCAACCCGGATCGGCTCTACGTCAATACCATGGCGTTGAAGCTGCACGACGCACGGCTCTATAGCATCGACAGCAAAGGCGAGGTGTCTCAGCCCTAATGCTTCTGGGTAACTTGGTCGCTGAGGTGATTCTTTGAATGAAAACAGTTCTATTTGCCCCCCATCTGGCAGTGCTAAATCCAGTTTGTAGGAGTCACGATCTGCTCGGTAATTTTCTGCAATAATCTCTAGTCCTAAACATTCAGTGTAAAACGTTTTGGATTTCGGATAGTTTGAGCAGATTATGGCTGCATGATGAAAGCCTTTAAGCATGATTCTCTCCGAAAGTGGTCATTATCGACATTGAAGTCAGGAGCTAATTACTCTAAGGTAAATTTTGTATTTATCCATCAATTTATTCAAGGAGTGTGTATGCCACAAGAAAAAATTCGTTGCCCGTGGGTAGACACAAGTAAAGAGGATTATGTTGCTTATCACGATACAGAGTGGGGTGTACCGACTCGCGATGATCAAACTATCTTTGAATTTTTAGTATTAGAGTCCGCGCAAGCGGGACTGAGTTGGTACACCATTTTAAAAAAGCGTGACAACTATCGGCAGGCATTTTCAAACTTTCAGCCAGACGTGGTTGCTCAATTTAATGAAGAAGATGTTGCCCGACTAATGGAAAATGCAGGTATTGTACGTAATCGACGTAAAATTGAAGCGGCAATCAATAATGCGAAACGGTTTTTAGAGGTTCAAGCTGAGTTCGGTCAGTTTTCAGACTATATTTGGGGGTTTGTAAATCAAAAAACCATCGTCCATCATATTGAAACGGCAGCGGACTATCCCGTTACAACGCCAGAGTCTGATGCCCTCGCAAAAGACATGAAAAAACGTGGCTTTAAATTTTTGGGGTCAACCACACTCTACGCACATATGCAGGCGACGGGGATGGTGAATGACCACAGCGTTAACTGTTTTTGTCGTTCCTAGCAATTTGTATTCGCTAAATTTTTTTTATAGGGGCGCCCTCTTCTTTGAGCTGTTTTGTTTCTGGTTGTTTATCAGGATAGCAGTCGCGTATTTGGATAAAGTCTTTTAAGTTGTCTAACATTATATCGATCAGTTGCGGGTCAAACTGATGACCTCTTTCACGTTTGAAAAGTGCTACAGCATCTTCAATCGGCCACGGTTCTTTATAGCAACGTAGGCTTAAGAGTGCGTCAAACACATCAACAATCGAGGTTATTCTGGCAAAAAGATGGATCTCTTCAGCAGATTTCTGATTTGGATAGCCTTTACCGTCCCATCGTTCATGGTGTTCATAAGCGATAATTGCGGCGATGTTAGTCAGGTCGCTGTTGCTGCTTTTTAGAAGTTTATACCCAGCCGTAGTGTGTGTTTGCATGATTTTCCACTCATCGGCAGTCAGCTTTCCTGGTTTATCTAAAATAGACTCCGGAATAGCGATTTTACCTACATCATGCATTGGACTGATTATTTCGATCATTTCACACTCTCGATGAGACAAACCAAACAGCTTGGCCATTAGTGCAGAGAGTTTCGCGACACGTTTAACATGCTGGCCCGTTTCTCCTGAACGGGTCTCAATGGCTTCACCTAGCACATTGATCATGTTTTTCTGAATACTTAAGGTTTTCTTCTGCAAAGTGACAATTTTTTTGTGCTGATTATTGATTCTTCGTTTGTGCCTGATCGTCATAGATTGAATAAAAATAATAACCACTAAAATAATAATAATGGCGCTGGAGATAAGCAATATCTCTAAATGTTCTTCAATAAATGAGATCGGTTTATTGAGGATGACAGAATTATCTGGCAGCAGTGATGTTGGAATACTATGTTTTTTCAGGGCTGAGTAATTATAAACAGGGAGGTTTACCTCTACCTCTTCCGATTGAGAACGCTCAATATTACTATTGATCGTCAATAGCGTTTCTGCCGCTTTCAAACCTATGTTATGTGGTCTAAGGACTATGCCTCCGACTACATCACTTAAAATAAAGTATTCGCCCAACACAAACACAGGTGCACGACTTGCTTGACTGATCGTTTCGGCCACTTCCGGGTAGCTATGATAAACACCACGACTTATCTCAGTGTTGTAATGGGAGAGTAACACCGCATCATCTTTAGAGATAGTTGACAGTTGTTGAGCGGCTTCTCGTAGTGTTTTATCACGTATTTCAATGACATTGAGTTTAGAAAAGTTAGAAAGGCTAGTAATAACTCGTTTTCGAATCAACTCAGAAGTGGTACTACGGTCAGATAAAAAATAGAGGTTTTTGATATTCGGGTTTAGTTTTACAATCGCGTTTATATTTTTATTTACATCATCTTTTTCATAAATGATGATGCCTTTATTATTCACACTTGATAGGTCAACGTTAAGGTCATTGATTCCTACAGCGACATAAGGAGCGGTAAGTGATAGAGGTTTACTGTAGTTCTTGAAAAACGTCAATGCATTATCATCAACGATAATGACGCCATCAAACGTGTAATGGTCGTATTTTATTTTGAAATATTGCGAGAAACTCTGATAGTACTCTGGTGTAGAAACTCGTTTGGTATCTAAAAACTCGACCGATATTCTAACGGGGACATTGTTTTGTTTAAAATTGTCGACGATTCCATTTTGAATATCTGACGTCCATTTGAAAGAGGGTTCATAGGATTGAAGAATTAAGATACGTTTCGGTCGCTCTTGGCTTTCGCTTGAAAACGACGAAAAAGAGGAAATAAAAATAAACAATGAGAACAATGTATAAAAGAAATTCTTCATTATTTATTGGTCGTCCAAATGCAGAGATAGATAGGTACTCTGACGGAATAGCTCAGTGACATCAAGGTTTTAATATAAAACTGAGGTGTGAATCCGCTATTTTATTGAAAGAACTACAAGGTTTGTTCACTCAGTTGTATATGACGATATCGAACTATTTGATATTGAGTAGTCCTATCAATTCTGAGTGTTAATGATAGTATGTTTTTCTTAGTCGGGGAGCCTGAGATATTAAATCAGAGGCTGAGATCACAATGTGAACCCGTTGAACCTGATTCAGTTAATTCTGACGTAGGGAACTTAAAGGAATAGTGCTTATGACTTCACTTATCTCATCTTTATCTTTTCCGACCACACCGATTGTGTTAACCATTGCGGGTTCTGACAGTGGTGGTGGAGCAGGAATTCAAGCCGATATTAAAACCATTTCAGCGACCGGAGGGTACGCGTGTTCTGTTATTACGGCTTTGACCGCGCAAAACACGCAAGGAGTAACCGGAATTTATTCGATTAGCAGTGAGTTTGTCGAACAGCAACTCGATGCGGTATTTTGTGATCTCGATGTAATTGCCGTTAAGATCGGTATGTTGAGCGACGAGACAATTATTGCTTCAGTTGCCAAGAAACTTAGACAATACGCGCCGAAATATATTGTGCTTGATCCTGTGATGGTTGCTACTAGTGGAGATATGCTGCTCAAATCCACAGCGATGGAGACGCTTAAAACTACCCTGTTTCCGCTTGCTGATGTCATTACGCCTAACTTGCTAGAAGCCGCGGCATTAATTGGCAGTGACGTACCTCTAACAAGCGAGGACATGTTAGCAATGGTCGATAAACTCCGTGCACTAGGATCAAAATCAGTATTGTTAAAAGGAGGGCACTTAGAGAATGATAGGAGTAGCACTGATCTATTGATCTTGCCTGAGAGTATCAAACCGTTCTCTGAACCACGTATTGATACGACCAATACTCATGGCACAGGCTGCACCTTATCTTCGGCGATAGCGTCCTATTTGGCTCAAGGGCATGAGTTAGGGCCGTCAGTGAGCTTAGCTAAAAACTATATTACTAAAGCGATTTTACATGCCAATGAACTCAATATTGGCAAAGGTCATGGGCCGGTAAATCATTTTTTTAAAGAGAATAGTTCAGAGTTAATATTAGAGTGACAATAAGGTGGAGAGTCACTCCACCTTAACAGGATGACTTTAACTTATTATTTTCTACATCCTGAAACATTGTAATCAATCGCAATCGCAGCGTTTTCAGCAGCACCACTTACCTTTATATATCCCCAATAGTTAGGTTGTGCATTGAGGTAAATGCACTCGCTGTTTCCGGGGTTATTAGACCTGGCATCGACATTAGTGCCGTTTGGCCAGCCTGAGTTACTATACTCAATAGTTAGGTCGCCAGTACCTTCTCCTGTTGAAATGGCAATGTTCTGCTGAGCGTTAACATTGGCAAGGTTTAGCCAAATTGTATTTGAACTTGCAAGGCATGCCGCGATACCATCCTCTAGGGTTCCGCTGTTAATTTTACTACTTGTTGAGCAGTTTTTCGGAAGTGTTGTCCCCGCGGCCACTTTTTTCAACCATTGCTCGAATTCAGATTGATACTGAGTTGACCACTGGGTGATGATCGATTTGTAAGCAGCCCAATCACCACTGCGAGTTGCAGCTAACATCAGGTTAATATCGTCGATATGGCGTTCAAACATGAACCTGACTGCCAAATAACCCCAACGATAAATACGGTCGACATCAAAACCCTCGTAAGTGGTGTCGAAGATCTGCGCGAGTGTATAGGTGGAACCATCGAGAATGGTTTCAATTGCTAATGGATTATCATCTTGGTTGGCGACGTATTCGGCGACACCTTCACTCCACCACACAACAAGCTCAGTAGGGGTGTTAAAGTTTCCGTACAGATCGAATCGGCCGTCTAAGTAGTGAACATACTCATGTTCAAGGTTCCAGATATAGTGATCAGGATTGGCGTAGTTAGCTTCATAAGCGACAAAATTAGGGATATTGCCAGGAACTGAAGGATCACCTTCTAAATACATACCGCCGTTATTAGTATCAATATCAAAGATAGCAGCCGCGTATTTGCCATAGTCATTACTCGAGTCAAAGATGTTCACTTGTAGTTGATCATTATGGTCATCTTTTACCGGACCTGAAGAGGTGTCGAGCTTGGTGTGGAAGTAGTTTTCTTCAAAGCCCATTTTGTCACAAGCCGCTATTTGTTGAGTCGCAGTCAAGTTTTGAGAAATAATTTTGATGGTAGGGCTACAGACGTGCTCTTGAGTGAGAGCATGTATCCTGACATTCTCACGGTAACCGCAGATCCCAAAGGTTGAACAATCTTCGTAATAAGTTGCATTCTCTGCTGCTCCTAACCAAATGGCGTCACCATAGCCAAAGCTTTGATATGTTGAAAAGAGCTCTTTAAGTGCAGAATCGACATTTGGTTGAATCGCGGCATTGGTATACATCTTTAAGCGGCCTAATTCACGGCCTGCATTCGCAATCATAAACTCACTGTCAGAGTCGATCATATAACGATTTAAAGCAAAGTTCTTCAGTAAGGTTACGAGCTCTTGGTCATTTTTAATCGTCGCGACAAAGTCATTATTCCATTGGCCGTTAAATATAATGGTAAATATGCCGTTAACCGCATTTCTCATGTTCCAACTCGTGGCATAATTTGCGTTCCATTTTTTTAACCACTCTTTAACTACGGGTAAATAAATATTCTGAAGCCCTGCGCTGTCCATGGTGGTAATTACTTCAGTGAGCACTTTACCGTGGTTGTCATTGTTATCATAGAAATGAACGTTATTTAAAAATGCATCAATAGACTCTTTCACAGAAGGTTGCACCCAAGATGAAAAAGAGACAGAGGTATTATAAAATTCGGCGTAATAACCAGCGCGAAGATATAAGAAGATAGCTTCAATATCCTTGTCACCATTGCCTTGGTAGTTACGTGATAAGTTTGTCACATGTTTGGCTACGTTATATATATTACTAGAGGTAAAAGCAGAGCTTTGTATAGAGTTACTTGCGCCAAAGAGTTCATTGACGCAGTTTGAGCCGAGGCTTTTAATTTGATTTAATAATTCAGTGCTGCTAGACGTTGCGAATACAGCAGGATCACAGGGCTGTGGTGCAGCCTGAGGCTCACCACCAAAAAATTGAATGGTTGGTGTTTTACTGTCTTCACTTGTCAGAACATTAACTGGCTGAATATTTGATAGTTTCTTTGGAATAGCCTGGTCGTGAGAGTGTTCAACGCCATGGCCAATAATAGGTACTTCCATTACTTCTTGCTGCGGAGGTGAAGCGGCTTGTATCTGATAACTGAGTACAGTGGCTGCAATTGCTAGCCCTACTTTATTAAATTCCATTTAATTTCCTTTTCACTATAATTT
>NZ_JAKJSQ010000099.1:0-9983 GCF_050337105.1 Aliivibrio kagoshimensis | reverse complement strand
CATTACCCCTAATTCAAGATATGTCAAATAATGTGTTACAAACAGTTACTAAAAATTCAATTTTTTTTCGAAATTCGGGATCATACCGACAGTTAAGAAAAGAGTTTTCCAAGCACGTCACTCAAACAGTGATTGTAAAAGAAAGGTGGTTTGAGCAATTTATGTACTAAGTAAAGCATAGGATTTCTTCTTATCAATAACTGGTGGTATGATGAGTCAATTTTACCGATAATTAATTACATTTGGGTTGCTAATACATGGTCATAAAGGCAAAGAGCCCCGCTAGTTTTGCGGAGAAATATATCATCGAGAGTATTTGGAATGGTCGGTTCGCACCGGGCTCCATTTTACCTGCTGAGCGCGAATTGTCTGAGTTGATAGGTGTTACTCGTACTACTTTACGCGAAGTTCTACAGAGGTTAGCCAGAGATGGTTGGTTGACAATTCAACATGGTAAACCAACAAAAGTGAATGATTATATGGAGACATCAGGTCTGCATATCCTCGATACACTAATGACATTGGATCCCGATAACGCTCCGGTCATCGTGGAAGACCTATTAGCGGCAAGAACCAACATTAGCTGCATCTATATGCGTCAATCTTTTAAAGTTGATAAAGAGGGTGCACTAGATGTTATCTCTCGGGTGATCGAATCCCTAGAATATTTACTCTCTTCGAACAGTTGGGATGAGTTTGTTGAAAGCTCGCCATACTCGGAGAAATTAAAAAACATCATCAAAGATGATAATGAAAAAGACGCCAGTCTGCGACAAGGCCTACTGTTAGCTAAAACCTTTAATTTTTACGACTACATGTTGTTTCAAGGTTTAGCGTTTAAGTCTGGGAATCCAATTTATGGCTTGATCTTTAACGGCATTAAAAAGTTGTATACTCGCGTAGGTAATTTCTACTTCTCTTCTCCTGAAGCGAGAGCATTATCACTGGTTTTCTATAAGGACCTGTTAGTACTTTGTAAAGAGGATCGCCGTGACGAACTGATGCTACTGATCCGCAATTATGGTATGGCCAGTGGCGTGATCTGGGAGCAGATGAAAGAGCAGTTACCAAGTGACTTTACTGACGATCATAGCTAACTCAACGTTCGTGATATAAGAAAAAAGCGCTAATTGAATAAATTAGCGCTTTTTTTTATTATGGGGAAGGGTCAAGTTTGTTCTCTTTAGACGGACAGCTGGCGACAATGGTTGCTTTGCCACTGGGCTGCTCTTGTTCTAAGACGACATCAAATCCCCATAACCGATGGCAGTGTTTCATCACTTCAGCGCAGTTGTCGAACAGTGGGGTTCTATTGTGTGGAATATGGCGAAGTATCAGTGAACGGTCACCACGTAGATCCACATTCCAGACTTGAATGTTAGGTTCGTTGTTACTGAGGTTATATTGGGCCGATAATATCTCTCGGATACGCTGATACCCCTCCTCATTATGAATGGCGCCAACTTCTAAGTAGTTTTTATGGTCATCATCCTCAACAGTAAATAGTTTAAAGTCACGGATCACTTTCGGAGATAAAAATTGGCTAATGAAACTTTCATCTTTGAAATTTTTCATTGCAAAGTGGAGAGTCTCTAACCAGTCACTACCAGCAATGTTTGGGAACCAAGCACGGTCCTCATCTGTCGGGTGTTCACAGATGCGACGGATATCTTGGAACATGGCAAAACCTAATGCATAAGGGTTAATGCCACTGTAGTAGGGACTGTTATAATCCGGTTGCGCGACCACATTAGTATGGCTACTCAAAAACTCCATGATAAAGCTTTCTGAGACTAACCCTTCATCATAGAGGTGATTCATAATGGTGTAGTGCCAGAAGGTTGCCCAGCCTTCATTCATTACCTGTGTCTGTTTCTGAGGGTAGAAATATTGACTAATGGTTCTGACAATTCGGACCACCTCACGCTGCCAGGATTCAAGCAGTGGTGCATGCTTTTCAAAGAAGTAGAGAATGTTCTCTTGTGGCTCTGGCGGAAACGTAACGGCTTCTACATCGTCACTTTTTTCTGATTTTGGAATGGTTCGCCATAAAGAGTTCACTTGAGATTGCAAATAGTCCTCTCGATCTTTTTGACGAGCGGACTCTTCCGTTAAAGAAATTTTTTGTGGCCGTTGATAACGATTGACACCGTAGTTCATCAGAGCATGGCATGAGTCTAAAATCGCTTCAACCTCCTCAAGTCCATGTTTTTCTTCGCACTCGGAGATGTAGTTTTTGGCAAATAGCAGGTAGTCAACAATCGAACTGGCGTCAGTCCACGTTTGAAACAGATAGTTACCCTTAAAGAATGAGTTATGGCCGTAACACGCGTGTGCAATAACCAAGGCTTGCATCGTGATGGTATTCTCTTCCATCAAGTAGGCAATACAAGGGTTAGAGTTAATTACTATTTCATAAGCCAGTCCCATCTGACCATGACGGTAATTTTTCTCCGTTTCAATGAACTTCTTACCAAACGACCAGTGTTGGTAATTAATCGGCATGCCGATGCTTGAGTAGGCATCCATCATCTGTTCAGCGGTGATGATCTCGATCTGATTTGGATAAGTATCTAAGCGATAATGCTTGGCAATACGTTTGATCTCTTTGTGATACTTTTCAAGAAGGTCAAACGTCCAATCAGGCCCATCACTTAGCTGCTCATCTTTTATTTTTGCAGTCATGGCACTCTCCTTTATAATCAGCTATTCCACTTGCTTCTTGAACAGTTGTCGGAAGACAGGAAAGATATCCTCTATAGAACGTATGTTCTCCATAGCGAAATTCTCATAATTTTCACATAGGTAGTCGTACTCTCTCCACAGCGTTTGGTGTGCTCTTCGTGTTATCTCAATGTAAGAGTAATAACGCGTGACTGGGAGAATCTTTTTCTCAAGTAACTCACGGCAGTTGGGAGAGTCATCCGCCCAGTTATCACCATCAGACGCTTGAGATGCATAGATGTTCCATTCAGAAGTTGGGTAGCGCTCTTCGACAATTTCACTCATGAGTTTTAGTGCACTAGAGACTATGGTGCCCCCAGTCTCTTGTGAATAGAAAAACTCCTGCTCGTCGACCTCTTTAGCTTGAGTGTGGTGCCTAATGAATACTACTTCTACATTTTTATAGGTTCGAGTAAGAAACAGATAAAGCAGAATATAAAAACGTTTAGCGATCTCTTTAGTCGCTTGGTCCATGGAGCCAGAAACATCCATCAAACAGAACATAACCGCTTGGCTGCTAGGCTGAGCACGGCGTTCATAGTTTTTGTATTTCAGATCAAAGCTATCAATAAACGGTACTCGACGGATGGCTTGTTTTAGCTCGCTGACCTGTTGTTTGAGATCCTCCTCCACTAGTGGCTGTGCAGGCTCCTGGTTTTTTAATCGTGCCAGTTGAGCCTCTAGTTCGCGTAGTGCCCGTTTTTTTGCCGCGGTCAGCGCAGTACGACGGGCCAGAGAGTTTTGTAATGATCGCACCACCGAGATATTGGTCGGTACGCCGGAAGATTTAAATCCAGAGCGGAATGTTTTCCATTCCACCATCTTATTTTGTTGGTTTTGTTGCATGTTAGGCAAGGCTAAGTCATCAAACAGAAGGTCCAAATATTCACTCTTTGATATTTGAAATGAAAACTCATCTTCCCCTTCACCATCAGCACTCGCTTTGCCATCGCCCGCACCTTGTCCTCCTCCTTGTGGCGGGCGTTCTATGCGATCTCCGGAAATAAATTGGTCATTTCCGGGATGGATCGTCTGTTGCGTTCCACCTTTACCATGTCTAAACGTTGGCTCAACAATATCCTTTGAAGGGATAGTAATGTCTTCACCACTGGTTACGTCGGTGATTGAACGTTGATTCACAGCATCTGAGATCGAGTCTTTTATCTGCTGTTTATGACGTTTCAAAAAACGCTGACGATTTACTGTGCTCTTATTTTTACCGTTGAGCCTACGGTCAATAAAATTGGCCATATCTCCTCCAGAATGCGTAATGGACTTAAATAGTCAGTATTACTAAGAAGATTTTCTCACACGAAGGTACCACTCAGACAGTAAGCGTACTTGCTTCGATGTATATCCTTTCTCCATCATTCTAGCGACGAAATCATCATGTTTTTTCTGCTCATCGGTCGATGTTTTCGCATTAAATGAGATAACAGGTAGTAGCTCTTCAGTATTTGAGAACATTTTTTTCTCGATGACCGTACGTAATTTTTCGTAACTGGTCCAACTCGGATTTCTACCTGAATTACTCGCTTTTGCTCTGAGAACAAAGTTAACGATTTCATTACGGAAATCTTTTGGATTACTGATACCCGCTGGCTTTTCAATTTTTTCTAACTCACCATTTAACGCGGCTCTATCAAATAACTGCCCTGTATCTGGATCGCGATACTCTTGATCCTGAATCCAAAAATCGGCATAAGTGATGTATCGGTCAAAGATGTTCTGACCATATTCAGAGTATGACTCTAAATAAGCGGTCTGTATCTCTTTACCAATAAACTCAACGTATTTGGGAATGAGGTAGCCTTTTAGGAACTCTAAGTACTTATCGGCTTGCTCTTGTGGGAACTGTTCACGCTCGATCTGCTGTTCAAGGACATAGAAGAGGTGCACTGGGTTCGCCGCGACTTCAGTTTGGTCAAAGTTAAACACTCGCGATAAGATCTTAAATGCAAAACGAGTCGATAGGCCGTTCATGCCCTCATCAACACCGGCATAATCTCGATACTCTTGGTACGATTTTGCTTTTGGATCGGTGTCTTTTAAGGTTTCGCCATCGTAAACGCGGACTTTTGAGTAGACGTTTGAATTTTCAGGCTCTTTGAGGCGCGATAGTACGCTGAACCTGGCCAGAATATCCAGTGTGCTTGGTGAACATGGTGCTTGGGACAATTCACTGTTTTGGAGTAACTTATCGTAAATTCGAATCTCTTCAGAAACGCGTAAACAGTAAGGCACTTTAACGATGAAGACACGATCTAAAAAGGCTTCATTGTTTTTGTTATTACGGAATGTTTGCCATTCAGATTCATTGGAGTGAGCGAGGATCATGCCATCAAAAGGTAAGGCAGAGAGGCCTTCCGTCCCGTTATAGTTGCCCTCTTGAGTTGCAGTGAGGAGTGGATGTAGCACTTTAATTGGTGCTTTGAACATCTCTACAAACTCCATTAGGCCTTGGTTGGCTTTACATAAGGCGCCGGAGTAACTGTAGGCATCTGGATCATCTTGAGAGAAGTGCTCTAGCTGTCGAATATCGACTTTACCTACCAGTGATGAGATGTCTTGGTTATTTTCATCGCCAGGTTCGGTTTTAGCAATACCCACTTGATCTAATATCGAGGGTTTCACTTTGATTACAGTAAATTTAGTAATGTCACCACCAAACTCATGCAAACGCTTGGCCGCCCAAGGTGACATAATGGTATTTAAGTAACGAGAGTCGATGTTGTAATCTGATTTTAACAGCTTAGCATCTTCACTCGCATCAAATAATGAGAATGGATGATCGTTAACTGGGCTTCGTTCACCATTGGCACACAGAATGTATATGGAGTTCTGTTGCATCAAGCTTTTTAGCTTTTCGGCTAGGGAAGATTTACCGCCCCCAACAGGCCCTAATAGATAGAGTATCTGTTTACGCTCTTCTAACCCCTGTGCGGCATGTTTTAGGTAAGAGACGATCTGCTCAATCGCTTCTTCCATACCATAGAAGTCTTCAAAGGTTTTATAACGTGATATTACTCGGTTGGAAAAGAGTCGACTCAACCTTGGATCTTGCGCTGTGTCAATCAGCTCAGGTTCGCCAATGGCAAGCAGTAGTCGTTCGGCTGCATTGACATAGGCACTTTTATCGTCTCTACATAAATTAAGAAAATCTAATAGTGAAATTTCTTCGTCTTTTGCTTCTTCGTAGCGTTGACGGAAATGGTCGAAAATAGTCATAACGAGTGCCCCCTAAACCTACAACAATAATGAGATGAGAATACAGATTGAAATTACATACCTTCATTATTAAGGGTAGACGCTAATTTGAGTTTTGCAGGGAAATAGATGAAATTTCAAACACTTTGAGGTTTTTCTAGCACGATATATGCATTGAATTGCGTGAGTGGATTAACGGCTCATAAGGTTTAATAAGATATGTGAATGGTTGCTCTTACATTTATTTTTTGAATGGGTATAATGGCGTTCAAAATACAGTATGCAAAACTGTATACTTAATGTTGAGAACCTTTTTATTAAACATGATCTTGGTGAACCTAGTGAAAAAAATTCGATTATTTATCCTGTTTTCTGTCTGTTCGTTAGCCAGCAATTCGCTGTCAGCGGCTTACTCCCAGTGGTCAATCGGGGCTGCAGTTTCATACTCTCCTGTGATCTATCAGGATACACCTTCTAATATTGTCGCTATTCCTATGGTGGGGTATGAAGGTGAGCACCTGTTTTTCCGCGGATTCAATGCTGGGTATCGAATGCTTCCAGTGGGCTCACCACAAAATGTTGTCTTTAGGCTCATTTATGATCCACGAACCTTTAAACCTGAAGACTCAACCAATACCAACATGCAGCTGTTAGATGAGAGAGACTCAGCAATATTAGGTGGTGTCAGTTACCAATTGATTACGCAAGTGGGTATGTTTGAAGCCTCGGTGGGGACGGACATTGGTAATACGCACAACGGACTTTATTCAGAGGCAGCGTGGCGTTTACCTCTTCGTATGAATGGATGGGGGCTGACACCATCTGTCGGGTATTCCTACAACAGTGAAAGAATAAACAATCACTTATACGGAGTCTCTCAATCTGAATCTACGGCAACGGGAGGCGCTATTGATGCGTTTGACGCTGATTGGGATGGTCAGTTTTTTCTAGGATTAAGTGGTTATATGTTTGTGACGAAAAATATTCGATTAACTGGGAGCATTCGTTATTTAAACCTGGAAGGTGGTTTAGAAAATAGCCCGATAGTGGAACATACAACCAGCAGCACAGCAACAATAGGCGCCTCTTACGTTTTTTAACTGGTGTTGATTGCAATAAAAAGCGCTAATTGAAGTGAGATTCAATTAGCGCTTTATTTTTATTCAAATTCTTATTACTTCACGCCGATAGTGGTACTGATCTGATAGTGTTCACCTGGTTGAAGCTGTTTTCCCTCTTCAAGAGAGTTAGCGTATAGCGTCGATTCTACGCAGAGCATGGTTTGGTAACCCTGGGCAGCCATATCAGCCATTGCCGTAGCCCCTTCAAGCCATGGGTTCCATATCACGGCACTATTATCGCCTTGATTGCACACAGTGAGTGTACGTTGATGTGATGGGTCGTTAATGTCAAGTCGAGAAGCTGGCTTTAGATAGACGCGGTCGATGGCTGAGTTAATCATAAGCTCATCAGGACCTGTGGTTATCGTTGTGTCGGCGAGGCTATCGACATATTCAGCCCCCATGCCTGTCACTGTCGAGGAGAGAATATCGGCTAGATTTAAGTAGGTATGCAGTGCGCCACTAAAGCGCCACTCATCATCATCACAGTTCTCGATATCCAACGTAACGGTTAGAGTATCTGAAACCTCAATATTCAACGTCGCTAAGAAACGGTGTGGCCATATCGATAATGTCTCTTTACTGTGAGAGAGAGTCAGGCTGATAATGACTCCGTTATTGTTCTCTTTATGCTCGCTTAAGGTCCAGTTTGAGGTACGAGCAAAACCGTGAGCAGGCTCTGCAAGTCGTCCAAACCAAGGCCAGCAGATAGGGATTCCGCCTCGAATGGCTTTCTCTTTGGAGATGATGGCTTCTTCACTCAACCAAATGACATCGTGTTGATTGGCGGGTTTAAACCAAAGTAGATGACCACCGTGCAGTGAGATCCCAGCTTCTGCCTGTTGATGAATGACTCTCACAATTTTAACGCCATTGTATTCACACACAGTGACAGAGTCAGAGAGGGTGCTAATGGCTGGAAGATTACGTAGTTCCATCTCAATGTCCTTAATAGTGACAAATTTCAGATACAAAAAAGGCGACTCGAAAGTCGCCTTTTTCACAACACTAAGCGTTACTTAGAGATGTGAGAAACAAGATCTAGAACCTTGTTTGAGTAACCGATTTCGTTGTCGTACCAAGATACAACTTTAACGAATTTGTCAGTTAGTGCAAGACCAGCTTTAGCATCGAATACTGAAGTCTGAACTTCACCGATGAAGTCTTGAGAAACAACAGCATCTTCAGTGTAACCAAGAACGCCAGCAAATTCGTTCGCAGAAGCGCGCTTCATTTCAGCACAGATTTCTTCGTAAGTTGCTGCAGTTTTTAGGTTAACAGTAAGGTCAACAACAGAAACGTTAGCCGTTGGAACGCGGAAAGCCATACCTGTTAGAGTGCCGTTAAGCTCAGGGATTACTTTACCTACTGCTTTTGCTGCACCAGTTGATGATGGGATGATGTTCTGAGAAGCACCACGGCCACCACGCCAGTCTTTAGCAGAAGGGCCATCAACTGTTTTTTGAGTAGCAGTAGTTGCATGAACCGTTGTCATAAGACCAGATTCGATGCCCCACTTGTCGTTAAGAACTTTAGCGATTGGCGCTAGGCAGTTAGTTGTGCAAGATGCGTTAGAAACGATATCTTGACCTGCATAGTTCTCGTGGTTAACACCCATAACGAACATAGGAGTTGCATCTTTAGATGGGCCAGTAAGAACAACTTTCTTAGCGCCAGCTGTGATGTGCTTACGAGCTGTCGCATCATCTAGGAAAAGACCTGTTGCTTCAGCAACTACGTCTACGCCGATTTCGTTCCACTTAAGATCTTCAGGATTGCGCTCTGCAGTAACACGAACCGTTTTGCCGTTCACTACAAGGTTGCCTTCTACAACATCAACAGTACCGTTGAAACGGCCGTGAGTTGAGTCATATTTAAGCATGTAAGCCATGTATTCAACGTCAATAAGGTCATTAATACCTACAACTTCGATGTCAGCACGTTCTGCTGCTGCACGGAAAACGAAACGTCCAATACGGCCAAAACCGTTAATACCTACTTTGATAGTCATTATGTTGCTCCACAACTTAATTTCAGGTTTAAGATAACTGGTAGTAAAATTACAAAAATTAACGCAATCCTGCAAGTGAAATTCGAAAATTAATTGTTTAATATCAAAAAAAGAACAAAATGACGCTAAATATGAGTAAATAAGGTACGTTCTCTGTTTGTAAAGTACGATTTTTCATTTTATGCGAGTTTCTGTAATATAATTGTAAAGTAAACAGGATAAAGCTAATGCTTCCCTAACGTAATAAGCCCTGAAAATTATGGGTGCATAGCGTCAAAATAGGCAAGTTTTAGTTTGAGAATAATAGGAAAAATAGTAATGAAACGTTATGACAGATTGTAATAATAATAAAGAGAATGCGCGCACAGACGAGGAGTACCGTAACTTGCTGACAAGTGATGAGTATTCGGTTTGTCGCTTACAAGGTACAGAAGCGCCTTTCTCGGGGCCTTTACTTAAAAATAAAGAAACAGGGGTCTACCATTGTAAATGCTGCCAAGCTGTTTTGTTCTCTTCAGAGAGTAAATATGATTCAGGTTGTGGCTGGCCAAGTTTTGATGCCGCGATTGATAATAAATCGATCAAATTCATTGAGGATGTAAGTCACGGAATGGTGCGAACTGAAGTACGATGCATTGCATGTGATTGCCACCTAGGTCACGTTTTTCCTGACGGGCCACCCACCACAGGTGAACGGTTTTGTGTTAATTCACTGTCGTTAACTTTCATTAAGAAAGAGTAATAAAAGGACAAAACTGCTAACAGTTGTATTTTTATTACAGAGTTTTAAGGCTGAATTCGGTGGTTAACGAAGGGTTAATAATCAGGATTTGGCCTTTTTTTGTCGATAAAAAGGAGAATTGAGTCGAAAGTGACCATTTTTTTTAACTGAAAGGAGGTGGTGGGGATTATTTTACGGG
>NZ_JAKJSQ010000098.1:0-10406 GCF_050337105.1 Aliivibrio kagoshimensis | reverse complement strand
GATTAGGGTCGTAGGTAGAGGAATCGCTTTTTTCTTTGAGTCATACTCATGGGAAGATTCTAAGCCTCCCTCTATAGCGGGTAGCACTACATCTGAAGTATATATATGTCGTAGTTTGAGGAGAGTTTGCGAGTAGAGCTCGGCATTATTGACAGCCATGGTTCGAATTTGAACGTCGGACAGCTTATCCAAATGCCATAATATGACTGCCGCACCAAACCCAAAGGTCAATGTTAACATCACCGTGGGATGCCGTATCATTAAATAGGCGATCTGTTTTATAACGCGATAGATAGATGGCAAATAGACCCTACCTTATAGCAAAATTTCTAGGTTATTTTTATGCTTTTCACACAATTTCTTCCGGACTCTTTTGCTAAGTATAGAGCTTTATCAGCAGTATTGATTATTTCATCAGTTGTTAAGTGCTGTGTCGGGATCACTGAGGTTACCCCTGCACTGATGGTGATAATGCTAGATGCACGAGCAAATTCATGGACGATAGCGCAACTTTCAATCGTTTGTCTGATATTTTCCGCAACCTGTATTGCCCCTTCAAGTTCGGTTTGGGGCAGTAACAATACAAATTCTTCGCCACCAAAGCGAGCCACTAGATCAGAAGAGCGCAGTTTGATACCACTTAACGCTTTGGCCACTAATTGCAGTGTTTCATCACCAGCTTGATGTCCATAGTTGTCGTTATATGATTTGAAGTTATCAATATCAATCATAATAACCGCTAGGTGAGTTCTGTATCGTAGAGCACGCTTCCACTCACTGTTCATCTCTTCGTTAAATTTTCGTCGATTGGCAATATCGGTTAATGCATCGGTATAGGTTAATTTAAGAAGATCTTTCTCGGCGGATTTACGCACCTTCATCTCTTCGGCCAGTCTTCGATTTATTAGTGTTGTCTCTTCCGCCATTTTACGTGAACGCTCGGAATGAATACGAAGTCGCCTCATGATAAAGCCGATACCAATTAATGAGCCTAACAGGATACCGGTTAGTAGGTAAAACGTTTGTAAAAGCATGCCATTCGCGATAACAAGGTTAGATTCAATCGGGGTAATAACTTCTAATACCCCTCTGACATCACCGACTTTCCAGCCAACTTTTGGGCTATTTTTTTGGCTATTGTGACAGCCAATACAGCTCTCTTTCATGATATCGGCAGTGGCATAACGCAGTGATGTGATGCCATCTATCTCTTCAATACGAAAGTAGGGTTGAGATGGATTTTTAGACAGCGCTAACCAGGCGAGTCGAGCAAAATCGTCTTGTAAACCACCTGTTTGCTCGCGCCAAGGAAATGGATATGGACTGTACAGCTTACTCTGTAATCCGCCATCAGTCTGACCCAATTGTTCACCTAATAACATGCCTAAGGTTGCAGGGAGCGGGATAGCGTTGGATTCTTGGTCATAGTCATGAGCAACCACTAAACCATTTTCAATGGCAGTATTCACGACCTCAGAGGCGTAAAGGGCACGAAACTCTGTCAGGGTTTCTGCATAAAGCTTGGAGTTTTGCAGTGCCATTGAGCTAATTTGAACTTCTGAAAGCTTCTCTAAATGCAGCAGTACCACACCCGTTCCAACACTGAATAGCAGTGTTAGCATAATCGTTGGGTGATCGATTATTAAACGAAGAAAACGCTGGATTAGCTTTAGAGGGTAAGGCAATGAAAGTGTACTCCGGAAACAGTAATGGCTCTGATAGTATTTATTGTACATCAATTAATAAAATATCAATGTTTTTCAGGTGTTTTCGTGATCAATCATTCTCGTAAGTGGGTGAAGTCAACGTTCATTATCATATTATATTAATAAAAGAGTAACTTAAGTGAGATTGACCTTCCAAAATCCGACTTAATTGATTTTTCAGCGTTAACATAAAAGTCATGTTCATAACGCATAGTCAAACAACTCAACGACGTAAAATTTTCTTTATGGTGTTGATAAATTTATTTCGTTTTACAGCGAAACAGTAGTATCCGATTATCTAGAAAATGACGATGTTAGGAGAGATTAATGCGACATCTAGGTAAATTTTACGATGATAAAAATTTCCCTTATGGTTTTAGACGAGCGGGTTTTTTTACCATCAATGAAGCCTCAATTTTGGAACAGTATGGCGTAACCATGCAGCAGTTATCAGGAGGGGCACTTCAACCCATTGATGATGAAGAGAGTCAGTTTTTATTGGATGTCGCCGGGGGAACATTGGCAACCAGTGATTTGAGTCGAAGCTGGATGAAATACATGAACAAGCTGAATCATAGGTCTAGGCTTTTTACGTTATGTGGCTCTTACCCGAAACCTTCGGTTTCTCGAGGTGAGCCCGATGAGTTTGATGACTCAAGTGATAATGATGAATTAGAATCAATGACGATCAAATAGCGGATTTCAGTGGAGAGGGCATAAAGAGTGAACCTCTTTATGCCCAAGTGATTATTTAGCCTTTCTTTGCTTGGCTTTTTTTTCCTGCTTTTGACGTTTACGAGTTTCAATTAACTGTGCAGCATCACCACCAACGTGTTGCTCTCCACGTTTTTCTGCAAGCTGAACCTGTTTTTCTCTTTCTCTGAAGCGGGCTTTTTGTTCTAGGCTGTGACTATCAAAACAGCGGTGACAACTCACCCCTTTTTCAAATTTTGAGTCCACCATATCTTGTTCGGTTATCGGCATTCGACATGCGTTACACATGCTGTATTGGCCTTTCTCTAATTGATGGTCAACGGCTACTCGGCCATCAAACACATAGCACTCACCTTGCCAGAGACTCTCTTCTTTAGGAACCTCTTCGAGGTATTTAAGAATTCCGCCTTCTAAATGATAAACTTCATCAAATCCTTGCTCTTTTAAGTAGGCCGTTGATTTTTCACATCGAATCCCACCAGTACAAAACATAGCGACTTTTTTATGTTTTTCAGGGTCAAGATTGTTTTTAACGTAATCAGGAAACTCTCGAAATGTATCCGTTTCAGGGTTGACGGCGTGTTCAAATGTACCTATTTCGATCTCGTAATCATTTCGTGTATCAACCACCATGACTTCTGGGTCTGAGATTAATGCGTTCCAATCTTTGGGTTTTACGTAAGAACCAACCACCTGTAAGGGGTCAATGCCTTCGATTCCCATAGTTACGATCTCTTTTTTCAGTTTTACTTTGGTGCGGTTAAATGGCTGAACATCATCAAAAGACTCTTTATATACGACGTTATTTAAACGGGGATCTTGTTTAAACCAATTTAATAGTGCATTGATGCCTTCGCGTGTTGAGGCAACGGTACCATTGATACCTTCATGGGCGAGTAATAGCGTGCCACGAATATCATGCTTATCCATAAACTGTTGGAGGGGGAGTTGAAGATCTTTAAAATTATCCAGTGCAACAAATTTATAGAGCGCACAAACAACATATTTTGACATGGTTTTTCCTTTTGCGGGCTGGAACGTAAATCCAGAGCAATAGATGAATGTAGGCGGATTATAACGGATGCGTTCATCGACAAATACGGATAGATAGTAGGTGTATTGGTGAAGGGCTACTGCCCTTCTTTATTAATGGCTCGTTGTGCATATTTAAATGATGCATACGCGATAATAATTAATAGAAATGGGATCAATGCTGCGGTGTACTCTACCCACTCCCCACCATGAAAGGCTTTACTTAAGATTAGATGGCCAAAGATAGATAAAAAAGCGCACAGCAGGATTATTGGGATCAGTTTCAGTTCCGCTTTCATTATATGCATTCCCTATTTAATGATATTTAAGAATCGGCTTTCCGATTGTATGCTTGTATGGTCAGTGTCTTGCATTCCAAATTGGATTGTAGAGACGGGTTTTTTCATCGCTTTAAAGTGTATTCCGAGACTGACCGGAACACTTAACACTTCTCCTGGTTGAACCACTACGCTTTGAGGTCCGTACCAGCGACTATTTGGCAAGCCTGTTACCGACAATTGATAAGTTTGAGGCTGTTGAGTTTTGTTGAATACTTTTAAGGTATAGGTATTTTCTATTTGCCCTTGGCTGTTGATCTTAAAGAGCTGGGTCCGATCGCGCAGTACATCTAACCTCATTGGCGAGATTGTCATTATTTGCGATATGAATAAGCCTATCATAAGCAGTAACATCGCAGCATAGCCAACCAGTTTAGGTCTGAAAATAGAGCTTTTATGACCCTGTTGTTGATGTTCTGTCGTGTATTTAATCAAGCCTTTTTGGTAACCCATTTTTTCCATGGTGTTGTCACAAGCGTCGATACAAGCACCACAATTGATGCACTCATATTGTAACCCATCGCGAATATCGATCCCTGTTGGGCAGACTTCAACACATAGGTTACAGTCGATGCAATCCCCCAAGCCTAATGTCGCGAGATTGGCTTTTTTAGGTCTAGGGCCTCGCAGATCACCCCGTGCGTTATCATAGCCTACGATGTAGGTATCTTTATCAAACATCGCTGACTGAAATCGGGCATAAGGACACATATGAATACAGACAATGGAGCGCATCCAGCCAGCGTTAATGTAAGTACAAAATGCAAAAAATAGAATCCAAAAACTTGCCCAGAAAGAGGCTTCAATTGTGGCAAAATCGATGAAAAGCTCTTTGATTGGGAAAAAATAGCCAGTGAATGTGAGCCCTGTTAACAGTGATAATGTTATCCACGCGAGATGCTTTGCCGCCTTGCGAATCATTAGAGAGGGAGTCATGGGACGTTGGTCCTGTTTTCTTCGCTTATTAGCGCTCCCTTCTAGTTTCTCTTCAAACCAGATGAACATAAAGGTCCATACCGTTTGAGGGCATAAGAAACCACACCAGACTCTCCCCAGGAAAGTCGTGATAAAAAATAGACCAAACGCGGCGATGACAAACAGAACGGCTAACAGGGTGAAATCTTGTGGAAACAAGGTGGTGCCAAAAAAGAAAAATTTCTGGTTCCAAAAGTCGAGCAGAATCGCTTGGTGGTTGTCATAGGAAAGCCAAGGAGTTAACCCGAATAACAACAACAGAAACCATGCGCCATTGCGTCTGAGTGCTTGGAATTTTCCTTGGCTCTTTCTGACGTATATCCCGTTATTGGGATTAAATCGGTCACTGTTGTTTTTATGCGTTTTGGGATTAAATTGTACGGGAGTAACATCTTTAATCTCTATGCGGTTACCGCTCATCACTGTTCCTGTTTAGCAACTATCACTTCAATAGGGCTATTGGAGCATAAGGGCTGAATAAAGCGATAGAACAGATCCATTGAAAAAGAGTAGAACAGTTGTACAAAAAATTAAAAATGCCGAACAGTTTTTCATTGCTACCCATTAAGTGGTGGATTTTATCAGTTTCCCTAGGGTTTTTATGGCCAGTTCAGTGCTCTCTGTCCAAGGGGGAGAGAAATTGAGGCGAATATGGTGATTGCAGTGATCTTGGGTGGTAAATAACATACCCGGTGCGATGCCAATGTTTTGTGTTAGGGCTTGTTGATAGAGTTGTTCACTATTCACCTGCTCTGGTAACTCTATCCATAAAAAGTAGCCCCCGTCAGGTTGACTAATACGAGTATTAGTCGGGAAGTATTGAATGACTGCTTGTAGCATCTGGCTTTTTCTCTGCTCTAGGGTGCGTCGTAGTTTTCTCAAGTGGCTATCATATCCACCTTGTTGCAAATAGGTGGCGAGTCCAAGTTGAGTGGGAACGCTAGCAGAGAGCGTTGACATTAACTGTAACCGTTGAATTTTTTCTGCGTAAGGTCCGGCAACCACCCAGCCGACACGATAGCCAGGGGATAAGCATTTTGAAAAAGAGGAGCAGTGAAGAATATTGCCGCTCTTATCATGGTATTTAGCAGGCAAGGGTTTGCTTTTGGTGAAATAGAGTTCTGCGTAAACATCGTCCTCAATCAAAGGAATGTGGTGTTTTTCAAGAAGATCAGCAAGGGCTTTTTTCTTTTCATCACCCATTACAAATCCGAGTGGGTTTTGAAAGTTAGTCATTAACCAACAGGCTTTAATAGGCTGCTGCTCGCAGGCTGTTTTTAATACCTCTAAATCCACTCCTTTTTTAGGGTGAGTCGGTATTTCAATGGCTTTCAATTTCAACCGTTCAATAGCCTGCAGTGCGCCATAAAATGTTGGTGATTCAATGGCGACTAAATCGCCGGGTTGCGTGACGGCCTGTAAACTTAAGTTGAGTGATTCAAGCGCGCCAGAGGTGATCACAATATCATCGGGGCTGACGTTGATCCCATCTAAAGCATAACGCTGCGCAATACAGCGTCTTAATGCTTCGCTACCTGGTGGCAAGTTAGAGACCGCTCCTGAGGCAGGCATTCTACGCATGCTACTGGCTAAAGCGCGTGCTAAAGCTTGTTGTGGAAACAGTTTTGGATCGGGAAAGGCAGAGCTAAAAGGAACAATATCTGGGTTCTTGGTTTTTTGTAGTAAATCAAACAGAACATTATTGATATCTACGGTATCAGATTGCATTAACTGCTGTGATGGAGCACTCGGCTCTTGTACTCGATCGGTTTGTGGTGCCACGTAGTAGCCAGATTGAGGTTTAGAGATGATCAACCCTTGGCTCTCAAGCAGCTGATACCCTTGAAGCACCGTTGCTAAACTGAACCCAGAGGTGGTACAACTGGCACGGATTGACGGTAACTTGTCGCCAGAATTCCATACCTTGTTTTTTATCTGCAATTTTAAATCGTGGGCTAGCTGCTCGTAGCGTTTCATTACACTCAACTGTTATGGTTATTTTTTAAAATTGTATCTTGTAATGATTTGGGTATAAACGATTAATTGAGCTATTTATTGATTAGTATTCGAATTTGTTTTGATGATACTCTCATGTTTACCCCAAATAACGTAATCATACGGAGATGATGATGTCAGAGTTTAAAAATGTAACGGTAATCAAACAAGCCAGTGTCTATTTTGACGGTAAGGTGACCAGTAGAACCCTCAAGTTTTCAGATGGCAGTCATAAAACCTTAGGCATAATGCAGGCAGGAGGTTACGAGTTTGGGACCGCTCAAAAAGAGATCATGGAGATCCTTTCGGGGGAGCTTAATGTGCTGCTTCCTGAGACAACGGAGTGGGTCAATATCAAAGGTGGTGAGCAGTTTGAAATCCCCGCTAATGCGAAATTTAAGGTAGAAGTGATTACCCTTACCGATTACTGCTGTTCGTATGTGGCTTCATAAATAGATAATCAGTGCTGCTGGTACGTCAGCAGCACGTCACCTCAGTTACTTGGTTATTTGATACTTTTCTAACAGAGAGTACCAGCTAAACTCAAGATTATTATACTCCTGAAGGCAGAACTCTCCGCGCTCTTCTAGCATCTCTTCACTTTTTAATAGCTCGTCATATTTGTCAGGGTCGCTGCCGTACACATGGCAGATACTGGTGAAATAACGTTGAAGATCTAAGCTGTGTTCGTCCCAAAAATCGGGAGCAGAGAGCTCAGTTCTGTCGCTACTTTCAAAATCAAAGAGATCGGCTGCACTGATAACCATCTCAGCCCCCTCTTTAAAGTGAGCGATCAGCATGATGTTGGCAAATCCATCCACCGCGTCTTCTTCTTTACCTAACACCGGAAGATCGTGCATCGCGATCAAGGCGTGACCAAATTCATGCAACAGCGTATGAACCAACGAATCCATCACTGCGGTTTCAACAGACACGCCGCTCTCACTGTATTTCTCTTTACTAAAACGTGCCTCAATCTCTGTTAAAAAGTGATAGGGAACGAAGATTTGATTGAGTTGTGGATCAAACAGTGGACCCTCTTCTCCACCGAAGGTGATTAACAGAGGCCGAGAGAGTGCAAAGTTCTGTGTGATTAACTGTTGAACCTGTGCCACGGTTGGGCTGTTCTCAATAATCTCTTTATACTGTTGCTCTTGTGCGTCATTTGGTTTGAGGTACTCAATGGTGACCGTTTCATTAGCATAAAGTGAACCTGATGAGATAAATAGAAACGCAGAAAGAAGCAGGGTTTTTAAGGTCATAATCTTACCAAAAGTGAGTGGACGCTCTACACAGTGTACAGCGCCGCGTGATTTATTTCCTACGCTTTAGATAACATCCTGATAAGAACAGCAAGCCGAAGAAACCTAGTGAACCACCACCGCTAGAGCTAGAGCTAGAGCTAGAGCCAGTAGTGAGCGTGATGTTGTTGAGATCTTGAAATGGGTCGTGGGCAAAGGAATAGAGTGCAGGATTGGTTAGGGCAGCTGATGTTAGTTGATTACCTGCAGTTGCGGTTTCAGTATCTATCCACGCTAAGTAACTACTTACTTCGGTATACACACTAGGATAAGTCGTGGTACCACAACTTGCCGTGCCAAAGCTCACTAAGCCAATGAGACGAATCCCTTTATCACTGTTTGCGGAGAAGGTTGGGTCCTTCCAAACTAAGGGGCCACCACTGTCACCGCCGCAACTGTCCGTGACACTGTTTGGGTCTACCTTATAGGCACAGATATGTTTTAAGTTTGTGATACCCCAATAATCATCACATGATGAATCAGGAACGCCGACCATTAGTGCTTGTTTTAACTGATTGGTCTGGGTATGCAAATCGGGGTCGGTTCCCCCCCAACCAGAGACTAAAACAGTCGCTGGATTGCTTTGACTGTAGCTGCTATTTACACCCGCCCAGACGGTAGAGGTCGCAGTGTTAAAATCGTCTCTTGAGGAGCTACTTGCTATTGCTATTGGGGAAGAAGTCAAAGTACCAGACACGCGAAGCAGAGCAATGTCGTCAGTCAGAGAGACATGATTATAGTCATCATGGACTTTTATAAAGTCGACGCTATAGGGAGTGCTCGTTGGTAAGTAAGCACTATCAGCACGGACTAAGATATCACTGGCTAACATACTAGTGACCTTATCATTTTGCACCACACAGTGAGCTGCAGTTAATACCCAGCGGTCACTGATAATGACCCCACCACAGACGAATGGGCCACCATATAATCCATTAACATCAGTACGTAATCTCACCTGCCAAGGAATATGTTGAGTACTCACACTCCCTTCAACGATGTAGGGGGTGATTTTTGCTTCTTGTGTATGGGAAGCAGTGGTAAAAAGGGTAATTAACGGGAAAAGGAACCAAAGAATAAACTTCATACAACAACAACCTACTCAATTAATGGTGATATGTGTAAAACCATTCATATCAATAATGAATAATATGTGATTATCCTATGAAAGCAATCACTCTATTCAACTGACATTATAATTGGAAGTAAGTTCTTAAAATGTGCTTTTGTGAGTTGCCGTTGGATGTTAGCGAGGTGCGCTCTAAGATTATTAGAGCGCCAAGTGGGTTATTTTTTGCGTTTTAGGTAAACTCCTGCCAAGAGGAGTAAACTAACGATCCCCAAAGAACCTCCGCCGCTAGAGTTACTATTATTTGATGATCTGTACTCATCAAATGGGTTGTAGGAGTGGGAGTAAACATTTGCTTGATTTAATGTTGGAACCGAAATGGCAGTCGTAGTGCCAATCCATGCTAGGTAGTTGCTAACTTCAGTGTAAACACTAGGGCTGGTAGTAAGACCGCAACCACCTGATCGCCCATAGCTAACTAATCCAATTAGTCGAACCCCACCATCACTATCTCCTGAGTAATTTGGATCCTGCCAAACAAGTGGCCCGCCACTATCTCCTCCGCAACTCGAGGTTGAATTATTTGGATTGATTTTTGTTGCACAAATAGAAACCGAACCATTTATAGAAGTTGCTCCCCAAAGAGCATCGCAATTGCTGTCAGGCACACCAATCAACAACGCTTGTTTGAGTTGATTAGATTGGTTATTAAGGTTTGAATGCGTACTTCCCCAACCAGATACAAGAACACTTGCTGCATTATTTTGACTATATGTCGAAAACTCATCAATCCATACATTCGAAAAGGCATTATCTAGTCGAGTCTGTCCTGCTGCTTCGAGCAATGAAATTGGTGTGCTTTGGGTGATATCCGTAGCGATTTCTAGTAGGGCAATGTCATGCTCAACTGTAGAGTGGTCGTAAGATGGGTGTTTATATACATTGATAACACTGTATTCAGTACTTGCAGTTAAAAAAGAATTACCAGCATAAACCTTTATTTCAGTCGCTAAGTAGGTGCTATGATCTACCTTATCTACACAGTGTGCGGCAGTTAAAACCCAATTTTTATTAATAACCACACCACCACAAACATATGGACCGCTATCCAAACCGTTGATATCGGTTTGTAATCGAACCTGCCATGGAATGTAATTTGAACTATATTGCCCCTCAACGATATAAGGGGTTATTTCGAGATCTTCTGAGCTTGATGCTGCTGAAAAAAAAGTGACTAATGCAAAACAAAACCAAATAATATACTTCATACTAAAAC
>NZ_JAKJSQ010000097.1:0-10427 GCF_050337105.1 Aliivibrio kagoshimensis | reverse complement strand
CTAATAAATGCGTATAGTATTAGCGTTAGGCGGAAATGCACTGCTAGCAAGAGGCGAGGCATTAACGGCTGAAAATCAAAGAATAAACATTAAAAAAGCAGCTCAAAGCATTTCAAAAATTGCAAAGCAACATGAAGTTATTATTGTTCATGGTAATGGGCCACAAGTTGGTCTATTAATGGAACAAAACGCAAGTTATCACGCGCTTTCTCCTGAAACCACCCCTTATCCTATGGATGTTTTAGGTTCGCAAACTTGTGGCATGGTTGGGTATATGTTGCAGCAAGAGTTGCGAAATATCGATCGTTCATTAAATATCGCTACGCTACTTACACAAACTGTCGTCTCTAAAGACGATCCTGCATTCTTAGACCCGACCAAATTTGTTGGTCCTGTATATACACAGCAACAAGCTGCGGAACAGTCTGAAAATAGCGACAAACAATTCAAAGCTGATGGTGATTATTACCGCCGCGTAGTACCGTCTCCACAGCCAAAAGATATCGTTGAACTGGGTCAAATTCAGACGCTATTAAGTGCGGGTAATTTAGTTATTGCTTGTGGCGGCGGCGGCGTACCAGTGGCATTAGAAGACGATCAATTGACCGGTGTCGAATGTGTTATTGATAAAGACTTAACTGCTGAACTGCTGGCTGAGAAAGTTGAAGCTGATCTGTTTATCATTCTAACTGACGGCTCTATCTATCGTAACTTCGGTAAAGCGGATCAAACTGAAATGAAAGTTGCCACACCATCTGGTTTAGCTGAATTCGATTTCCCTGCTGGATCTATGGGACCGAAGATTGAAGCTGTGTGTAAGTTTGTTGAAACTGGAAGAGGCGAATCGGCCATTGGTTCGTTGTTTGACTTAGATAAAATAATTAACAATGAAGCTGGAACCTTAATTAAGAAAGGAACTGGAATTACTTATTATTAATATTTATTTTTATGTAAATGAAAAATTAGGCATGTTTTGTGCCTAATAAACCATAGTTCGAATAAGTATAATAACTAATCGGTTATATTTCTATCAATTTGAGAGTTTTATATTCAATAAATATCAAATTGATAGTTATTGTGGTCACTGAGTTTATTTTTAAAATAATTAAGGTGACTGCTTAACTAAATCTCGTATTAAATTTTACTATAGCCTTTATACGATAAAACACTTTTAAAACCTATAAGTGTTAGCAATGTATTTGGTTTGGTAAAAAGTATTTTTAAAACTTCGTAATGAAATATTTACAATTTAAAAGGATAATATAGACATGAGCCACGATATCATCAAAGCCTCAAGAAACACTGAAAATGCACCAATGAGCACTGTATCTACACAAACCGTTGCTTTTTCTCACTACAATAACTTCTCAGCTCAACTTCCTGTAGACCCTAAAACAGGTAACATTGTGACAGGTAGTGTAAAAGAGCAGGCAAAACAGTGTTTAGAAAACATTAAAGCGATTGTTGAAAGTATCGATCACGTAATGGATGATGTGGTAAAAATCAATGTATTCGTTAAGAATATCGCTGATATTGACGCGATTAATGAAGTATATGCATCATTCTTCCCAAATGCGATCCCTACACGTAACGTAGTACAAGTTGCTGCTCTGCCAATGAGCGATGCTTTAGTGCAAATGGATACATTAATCTCTAACGGCGAAGGTACTGCTCCACAAGCTCCTTGTGCTCTTGTTAAAGTATCAAGAAACACAGATAACGCGCCAACAAGTACGCTATCTACTCAAACTGTTGCTTTCTCTCACTACAACAACCTTTCTGCTCAACTACCTATCGACCCTAAAACAGGCGAATTGGTAGCAGGTGGCGTTAAAGAGCAAGCTGAGCAGTGCTTCGGCAACATCAAAACTATCCTAGAAAGCATTGGTCACGTGATGAACGATGTGGTTAAAACCACTATCTTCCTTAAAGACCTTGCTGATGCTGAAATTGTTAGCGAAGTCTGTGCTAAGTTCTACCCAGGTTATGTACCTGCACGCACTGTTGTTAATGCTGCTGCTCTACCTATGGGCGCATTAGTTCAGATTGATACTGCAGTATCACACGGTGACGGAACTCCACCACAACTTGAAGAAGATACTAAGTTTCTTGTTATCGAAGCAAGCAATACAGAGAATGCACCAAAAGCAGCATACTCTCACACAGTTGCTTTCTCTCACTACAACCACATTGCTGGTCAGTTACCGGTAGATCCTAAAACTGAAAAACTAGTAGCGGGTGACGTTAAAGCACAAGCTGAGCAGTGCCTAAATAACATCAAAGCAATCATTGAAAGTGTTGACCACGTAATGGACGACACTGTAAAAATCAATATCCAGCTTACCGATGTTGCTGACATTGACGCAGTAAACGAAGTGTACACCACCTTCTTCAAAGGCGATCTTCCAGCAAGAACTGTCGTGGGCGTTTCCGCTATCCCTATGGGCGCACTAGTTCAAATTGATGCGGTTGTTTCAAACTGTGAAGGTACGCCTCCAACTGTTTAATCAACAACGCTGATACATAGATGCACCTCGGTGCATCGTATCTAATGAGCTGCTTGATAACCTTTTCGGATTATTAAGTAGCTCATTTTTTATTCTCTTCGATAATTGTTCAACATTTTTTAGCAGAAGAGATTACAATGCCCCGTTGAACACACCCAAAGCAAAAAAGTATGAGTTGTAGATAATGATTGATGTGAAAGTAGAGATCACTGACTGGTCACCCTGCGTATCACCAAGCCAACAAAAAGGCTGCGGTGCTTGTTGCATTGCCCCATCAATCACTTCACCTATTCCAGGAATGCCAGATGGAAAACGAGCAGGGGAACGATGTGTTCAGCTAAACGATCACAATCTTTGCAAGTTATTCGGTATGCCTAACCGTCCTAAAGTCTGTTTAGACTTTAGCGATGAGGCGTCGATCTGTGCGTCAGGGCCTGATTTTGCGCTGAAAACATTAAATGAACTAGAGTTAATGACGCAATAATTTCTATTCTTCACATAACAACCTATATGGTATGAAAATGACAAAGCAGTTTTGGCAACAAAAAAAATTAGAGCAGATGACAGAGAGCGAATGGGAGTCGCTGTGTGATGGCTGTGGAAAATGTTGCCTGCATAAGTTGATGGATGAAGATAGCGATGAGGTCTACTACACCAATGTGGCATGCAGTTGGCTGAATAGTAAAACCTGTAGTTGTAAAGATTATCCGAATCGCTTTGAATCGGGTGAAGAGTGTTTAAAGCTAACTCGAGACAAAATTCACGAGTTTAATTGGCTACCTGAAACCTGCAGTTATCGTCTACTATCAGAAAACAAGCCGCTACCCGAGTGGCACCCGCTGATCACAGGTTCCAAATCGAAAATGCATGCGGCCAAAGAGAGCGTCCGAGGCACTGTCGTTTATGAGATTGATGTGCTGAATTGGGAAGATCACATCCAAAACTTACCTGATAGACTAAAGCCACATAGTTAACTTTTAAAGTTGAGAATGCTGTCTATACTGACTGTATGCACAGCATGAGGTTTAGTATGTCAGATAACGAAACAAATCAGAAAAAGGCGAACCTCAGGTTACCTACCGTGCCAATGGCAATAAAACCCCCATCAAGAAGCTTCCCTTACTTCATATAGCTCGGTATGACGACAAAGACAACCTAATCAGCGACCAACCATTAGACAGGGTCAATGAATTCTTATTGTCGAAAGCAATCGATGGTGGCGTACTTGAACTTGGTACAGATGTTCAGGGGCTTGCCCATTACTACGCTTATCGAAGTCCTTCACAAACACCAATGACAATCGTTCATTTTAGAGCCATATTTTAACACGAATCTGGAAAATTCACACAATATGATCTGATTTAAATACCTAATCAAATCATATTTCGATTTGATTTTTTGAAGGAAACGAATCATTATATGATTTGATTATAGCAGTATTACGAATCAAGGAGCCCCTATGTGGATCTGGAAAAACAACGATTGGCCTAACTTCAATTGGGACAAAGCTACTGTTGAGCCATTGGTTAGGCGCACTCGATTAAATCAAGGCATCTTATTGGGGAAAATGCTTAGCCATTCACAAGATGACAAAGAATGCATGCTCGATACTCTACTGGCCAACATCGTTCATTCAAGCGCGATTGAAGGTGAAAAATTGAATGCGTTCTCAGTGCGCTCGTCACTTGCGAGTAAGCTAGGACTTACTGAAGAGCGGCCGTTCCCAACGACTGAGCAAACAGACGGCCTCGCAGAAATAATACTAGATGCCGTGGATAATCTAGATATAAAACTAACCCTTGAGCGCATCTTAGTATGGCATGAACGGTTATTTCCAGAGGGTTATACGATGTTCAATCCTGTCGTAGGTGGCCAGCTGAGGGGCGATACGCCGATGCAAGTTGTCTCTGGTCGGTTAGATAAACCCGTGGTCCATTTTGAAGCACCAGGACGCGACGTTTTAGATCAAGAATTAGAGCAATTTATTGAGTGGTTTAACAGCTCAAAAGGTGACACCTCGCTTGACCCATTAGTTCGCGCCGCGATAACACATCTGTGGTTTGTGACGATACACCCGCTGGATGATGGTAATGGACGTATAACACGTTTATTGACAGATTTAGCGCTGGCACAAGCAGAGGAGCAATCTGTCCGCTTCTACGCAATGTCTGTGAGTATATTGGCGAAGCGAAAAAGCTATTATGAAATACTTGAGAGAACTCAGAAAGGGGGGGTAGACATAACCTATTGGTTAATTTGGTTCTTTGAGACGCTAAATCAAACGTTTAGTGAGGCATTAAAAGAAATTGACCAAACTGTATTCAAAACAAATTTCTGGCGAAACGTAGATCAAACACTGCTGACCAATGAACAAGTAAAAGTGCTAAATAGATTGTTAGATGGTGACTTTAGCGAAGGAGTAACAACGTCTCAATATCACAAGGCCGCTAAAGTCAGTAAACCGACAGCCACCCGCCATCTTAGGGCGCTTGTGGAGCAAGGGTGTTTAGAGAAATCAGGAGCAGGTAGAAGTACTCGGTACTTATTAAAGAAATAGACTCATTGCATGAGCGGTCAGTTTTCTCAACTCTATTATCTCGCTTTTGGGCTATATGAAGTCAGACGGGGTAGGTAAGCCAAAACACTTTTGCCCAAAAGCTTGTTACGTGGGATCATGGTTGTATGATGAAAGAAGTAGCTAAAAGGAAGAGTGCTTTCTTGCACATCATCAATGACCCAAATCGATAGGTTTCTACTCTGCAGTGTATGTAGGTTCGTTTAGATATCCGAGCTTAACAGCGTGGCAATCTTTTTGATGTCGGTGCCTTTTAAGAAGGCAAACTCAAGCTCGCCAATGCCTGACGCCCAGATTTTGAATTCTGAATCGAGATCAAAGGTGCCTGCGGTTTCTACTGAGAACGCCGTGATTTTGCTGTAAGGAAGGACAAAGAATTCGGCTTTTTTACCGCGTAAGCCCTGAACATCAACCGTGATTAATCGCTTATTGGTAAGGATTAACAGATCCCGCACCGTTTTGTATTCAAGTGCTACGCTTTCGCCATCTTGGATTAAAAAGTCATAGCGTTCGCTATTCTCGCCAACTTGCTCTTCGGTTAGGGCTGTGAGTTTGATGCCTTTAAACATAACTATCTCCTTATGATATGAATAGTGGATTATCTTACCTGAAATAATCTAAGACGTTGTTGGTGTTGCTCACTCTCTACGAATTATTCGAGATTAATATTCTTGGCAGATATTCAACTCTTTTAACGCGCTCTCTAGCAGATCAACAATAGGCTGTGCCTGTTTATGACAACGAATATCAGTGAATAGGGCTTTGGTTTGTGGGTACTCTTGTCGCAAGTAAACTAACCACTGCTTAACGCGATTGGGGTAGTACATCCCTTTATCTCCCTCAATCTCAAATTGAGAGTAACGTAGCAGCAACTCAATGACTTCACTCCATGGCATTGCGGCCTGATTGTACTTCACCACATTGCCTAAATTAGGAAGATTAAAAGCGCCACGGCACACCATCAGGGTATTAATACCAGTGGCAGCAATGCAGTTTTGAGCATCTTGATGACTCCAGATCTCGCCATTGGCGATGACTGGGATTTGAATGGTATTAGCGACCTGCTTAATGTAGTCCCACTTAATTTCTTCAGCCTTATAGCCATCGACTTTAGTCCGCGCATGCACGGTTAACTCATCAGCTCCTGCTTGATAGACCGCATCGGCAATCTCAAAGCATTCGTTAGGTGACTCCCAACCGAGACGGATTTTTGCGGTCACCAAGTGATCACTGGGTACGGCATCACGGCATGCTTTGACTATGTTGTAGATCTGATCCGGTGTTTTTAACAAGGCGGCGCCACCTCGGCTTTTGTTCACCGCTTTGGCAGGACAACCAAAATTGAGGTCGACACCATCAGATCCAATTTCAATCGCGCGGTTGGCATTTTCAGCCATCCAATCAGGTTCTTGGCCGAGGAGTTGCACGCGCACAGGTGTTCCAGATGAGGTTTTGCTTTGTTGATGCAGTTCAGGGCAGATACGATAGAAAACATGCTCAGGCAGTAGCATGTCAATTACACGAATGAACTCGGTGACACAGAGGTCATAGTCATTAATTTGGGTGAGAAGATCCCGCATTAAATGGTCAAGAACGCCCTCCATTGGGCCAAGAATTACGCGCATGCTTACCTCATAATAGCTGAGGCGTGATTGTAGAGGGCATTAACGAGCCTGTCCAATTAAGTTAACTGGACAGGCTTCTTTCTATTAAGAAAAGGGGGTGTGGTGCTCAATAATCGTTGTACCCGTTGCTGGGTCATAGGTTAATTGGGGTAACTCAATCGGTGAGCTTTTGTTTTTATGTCGGCCAACATAGTAATAGAAACATTTTTGATCATTCGTATACCAATATTTGATATCTGTTGTCCCATCAAACACATCTGGGTTGATGGCACTGATGGTTAGGTCGGTATCCAATAAGTTTATCCAGATCGCTTCACAATCCGAGCCGAAAACGACAGGGTTATTATCTGCACTATTTGGGAAACCCGCAGCAGAAGCGTACAGTGCGTCATTGGCGTAACCTTGCACTGGTCTATCTGTTGGAGAAGGCTCGCCGTCTACTAACCATCGGCTCTGATAGAGCTCCACAGCAGAAGCAAAAGCACCAAAGGTCCCTTGTGCGGCAGACTCATGCGCATCGTCGGCAAAGTCTAAAAACCTAGGAGCGGCGGTAACGGCTAAAATACCCAAAATAACAATTACAACAACGAGCTCAATGAGGGTAAAACCATTACGATGTTTTTTCATGATATTATTCACTTCTAGACGCTAATAAAAAGAGTATTGCTAGCGAAATGTCGCCAGCAATATTTAATAATTATATCAACACGGTTTTATAATAGAAAGGTAACTTAACTTGATTGGTAAAAATATCGAAATATCAGGGGATTGGAGCGGACAATCCGTCTACTTTATGGAGGGAGCTATTCTCGCGGCAAATATGTCAACCAAGCCTCTTAATCCTGATGAATGGATAGGGCTGCTATCTAACGATTCGATAAATGCTGAGAATAAGAGGCAAATCATTAGGCATTTGGAGTCACAGTATAATTTATTGCTCAGAAGTGAATACTCTGTCATTGAAGTTGTTGGAGAACAGATCCAAGAGATGGCTTATGGTTTTATGAGCGTATGGGGCATAGTTGAAGAGAGTTGGAGTGAAGTTCAAACTTCAGATGGTACGATGCGCATGTTATCTGCATTACTAACGACCATGATGTTAGCGATTGATGAGCAAGAGACACAGTCACAGATGCGTGAGTCGGGTATTGATTCCCCCCCGAACCTTTCTGAGCTACTACCCAACTTAGACACAATGATTATTGAGGTCTCTCTCGCTGCGGATGAAGCCAATACTGGTGCGAAAAGTCAGTCAGTGAATCCGTATAAAGAGATTGGGCGTAATGACCCTTGTGTATGCAGCAGTGGTAAGAAATTTAAGCAATGCTGTGGAAAGTAATGAATGCAGTTAACAGCAACTCGAAGTTGCTGTTAACATTTTTTTTATTTTGTTTTTGGAATAACTTGCCCAAGCACGACAACTGCTAAAGCGATCAAGTTAGCCGCAAAAATAATGACTAACCATTGTGGCATCGATAAATTAACAAACATCCAAACGACTTTACTGCAATCACCGCTGGCTTCAAACATCCACGGCACCCATTGATTCAGTGGCGCCCAAGATGGAAATTGTACAAAAAGATCACAGGTTGCAAAAGGTGATGGGTTGAATTGATAGTCAACATGTTGCATTGCCAGTTTTAATCCCCATCCGGCACTGACTCCCCAGCTGATAAGTCCTGACCAACGAATAAGACGGTTACTTGGATTGATTAAACCGAGTATCGCCGCAAAGCCAATTCCCATCATGGCGACACGTTCATAAATGCACATCACACAAGGACCTAACCCCAAGCCATGTTGGAAAAATAGAGCGGAACCTTCAAAAAAGAGAATGAAAATTAGCAGTAGAAGCCACGGCGCACGAGTACTGGCGATCTGTTTTATATATTGCATGTTACCCACTTAAGCATTGGAAAATAAAAAAGCTCTGAATAATCAGAGCCCTTTATAATATGGTTAGTTCAATTTTTCTACTTTAATGTGCACTTATCGCTGCATTCGTGGTTATTTCTGCAACGCTGTGACTTATCCAACCAAAATCGTAGAACAGTTGAGTCATCGGCTCTAATAAGAAAGCGATACCAAGGAAGCCAACAATTGACAGTACGATGGTGTAAGGCAATGCCATGTAAACCATTTTTCCGTATGAGAGACGAATCAGTGGAGCCAAAGCTGAGGTAAGCAAGAATAAGAAAGCCGCTTGTCCATTCGGTGTGGCCACTGAAGGCAAGTTAGTCCCTGTATTGATTGCAACAGCTAATAGATCAAATTGGTCGCGAGTAATAGTGCCTTCTAACAATGCTGTTTTCACTTCGTTGATGTATACGGTTCCGACGAAAACATTATCAGAGACCATTGATAATACTGCGTTTGCAATATAGAACATGGTCATCTGCTGGCTGCCTTCTAATAGCAGCACCGCTTCAATGATAGGTTTGAACAGTTGTTGATCGATGATAACGGCAACAATAGCAAAAAAGACGGCAAGTAGAGCAGTAAAAGGCAGCGCCTCTTCAAATGCTTTACCCATAGCGTGCTCTTCAATGACACCACTGAATGCAGTCGCTAAGATAATGACCGATAGGCCAATTAAACCTACAGCTGCTAAGTGCAGGGCTAAACCGATGATTAACCAAACGGCAATGACACCTTGGATGATCAGTTTGGCTTTATCAAGATTGGTACGCTTTTTACGCTCTTCTTCTTCAAAATCTTCAAGGATTTTTCGAACATGAACAGGGAGCTCTGTACCGTAACCAAACCACTTAAGTTTCTCTACTAGATAGCAAGTAAATATACCGCAGATAAAGACAGGAAGAGTGACTGGAAGCATTCTAATGATGAACTCTCCGAACTGCCATGAAGCTTGATCTGCTATGATAAGGTTTTGCGGCTCTCCTACCATCGTCATCACTCCACCCAATGCCGTACCGACACCAGCATGCATTAATAGGCTACGTAAGAAAGCACGGTAGTTTTCTAAATCGTCACGAGTCAACTCTTCTAAACCTTCATCTGAAGTGTGGTCATGACTTATATTCGAACTTTTTCCTGAGGCGACCTTATGATAGATGGAGTAAAAACCAATCGCGACACTAATGATGACGGCGATAACCGTTAATGCATCTAAAAACGCAGATAAGAAAGCCGCGGTAATGCAAAATGCGACTGACAATAGTGCTTTATTGCGGATAGTAATTAATATTTTAGTAAAGATAAAGAGAAGCAATTGCTTCATGAAGTAGATACCCGCGACCATGAAGACCAGTAGTAAAAGTACTTCAATGTTAGCAACTAATTCATGTTTTACTTGTTCAGCAGAGGTCATTCCGATTGCAACGGCTTCAATCGCTAAGAGACCACCAGGTTGGAGCGGGTAGCACTTTAACGCCATGGCCAGAGTGAAGATAAACTCAATCACTAGTAACCAACCTGCAGTAAACGGGTCGATCATGAAAAATACAATGGGGTTAACAATGAGGAAAGAAATAATGGCAATTTTATACCAATCTGGAGCGTGACCAAGAAAGTTCTTGATGAATGCATTCCCTAGCGAAACTGACATGACTAAAAATCTCTGCTGTAATTAAAAAAGGTTATAACTCTAATATTGGTGTAGGGCAGCATATGCATTAGGTGGAGTGTTTTTCGTGCCGCCAATACGTTGTTTTCAACGCTTATATTAAGTAGCGACTGACATTACCCCTAATTCAAGAT
>NZ_JAKJSQ010000096.1:0-10822 GCF_050337105.1 Aliivibrio kagoshimensis | reverse complement strand
ATTTTGCTTGGAATACTGTCTGAAGCCCTTGGAATTCATAGGCGATTTCAAGCAAACACAATCAAGAATAGAAAGGTACTAAGTTACTTCACCTTGGGAAAACGGGTTTTCAAAAACATAAAAATCAAGATAACAATGTTATCTTGGCGAATAACAGTAAAAATGTTCTACCAAAAAATTAAAGTGGCTCAAGAGCTTAGGATTTAATTTTGTGGGGATCCTTCAGTGTCTGTCCCTGCAAGATCCTAGCTGGCACTATGCTTGATGAAGTGACCTATCAAATCAAGAAGACGGTAATATTGTAAGCTCATACTGAACAAATTCCTATCTTCGGAGCTGATACCTCTGTCAGCGTTTACGCATCACGAATTTGAGCGGTGATAGACACTAGCGCATGATCTGTACTGAATTGATCGTGTTTGAAGCTGGGGTTGATGAGGTGTTGATCGATGACGTTATAGTCGACGATTTCCAGTAAGCTCGCTGAATGGCGACTGTCAAATTCATTGGACAGCAATATGTAATCGAGCACAGAGCCTTTGGCGCCGTAATAGTGGGTTGCAGGCCGTTTGCTTAGACAATCAGACTCTTTTAACTGGTGATACATATCCCAACTGTCTTTGAGCTGAAAGGGAGTGAGCCATTGTTGACTGGATTTTTCTTGCCTTAACTCATTGGACAGCAAACCGATAAACTCATCGCTCATCAGAGGTTTATTGAAATCACCCATTAAAACTGCCGCTTGGTCTGTTTTTGCCTTTGCGACGTGATGTATTGATGGAGTAAATTTGCTTCAAACCCGCGTTGAATCGTAGACAACCAGGATCCGAATTGCTCATCGTACAAAATATTGAGCTGCTTTTTCTCGTAGGCTATTGGTGTAGAATTTGATCTGTTCTCGGGCTCTATCGGTTCTTCTGGGCGCTGAGATTTAAAATGCACAACATAACAGTCGGTCACCCCCAAGTGAGGCAGTTCAATGCTGGCGTGAACGGGAATACGATTGAAAGAGAAATCTGAATTCATTTCAAAACGTGCCAAAAATGCGGTATCGACAGCCACCGCTTGGCATTGAACTATTGGGTAGCGTGAAGCGATAGCCACCACAGAAGAGTAGAACAGATACCCATCCTCGGCTTTTGGATGGTCAACAGTGCAGAAATAGGGATAACCGAGTTGATTCAGTTGCTTCTCTAGCGCGCCAGGGCTGAATACTTCTTGAAAGCCAATCACATCTGGGCTTAATTGATTGATTTTTTCATTAAACCAAGACTGCTTCTTATGCCACTCATCCTGAGTCAAAATATTTTCAAATTCATAATAAGCGTTGGGTGGCTGTGCGTAATTGAAAAGATTGATTGTCGCGAATGTGATGGTGTCAGGGTTTAGCAAATGGCTACTCTCAGTGTGAGTTGTGATTAAGTATTTGCCATGGTACTCAATTAAGCCATCATTTACGAGGACAGGCAGAGTTTTAAGGGTGAAGATTATTGGGCCACTACATTGATTAATCTCTAGAAAAAATGCAACGGTAAGAAAAAATGAAGGTGGTTAAAAAAGCGAAAAGGGAATATCACAAAAAATATAAGAGATAATTTCACCTGACTTGCAGTATGCAGTAGTTTTACTTTTAATCAGTGTTCTCCGTTTGGTTTATTGTAAACGGGAAAACTCTAAATCGGAATAGATCTAGTTTAGCGGATGATTACACGGTGAATGATCATTGAGCGTGATGTTTAATGGAGTAAATAATGAGTGCAACGGATATCGCAATATTGAAAAAGAATGTATCTTGTCTTGTTTTGGTTTTATGGTTGTCTTTGGCATCAATTATTTGGATGGGGATGCTTGTGCTTATTGAGTATCTGTTTCAACAAGATTATTCAATTCCGCCTCTTCTTTCAGCAATAATACCCCCGTCTCTTGTTGGTTATTGGCTCGGTAAAAGGAGCGGTTATAGTTTCAGTTCTAAAATACGCTGGAAAGCGATAATAATATGGGCAACTGTTGTTGAAGCGTTAATACCTTCTTTACTTTTTTATCAGTTTAATGAAGAGAGTTGGCACCAAGTTGTCGATGAAGTAGGAGTAGGGCTTCTTTTCTTGTTACTTTTTATACTTACAGTGCATATTTTATTTTCAAATGTCATGTTTAAAAGTGGAGAGAAAGTAGGTGTTAAGTTATTCAACCAGCACTCTAGAACTAACACAGTGGGATAGTGAGGGAAAAAACAGGGCGGTTTTCTCCCATCAATCGCTTTATCCCTATAACGCAGACAGCTCTAGCTTCGCCTGTAGCATAGATTTTTCTGCTGATTCAAGCCCCATCGCTAGCCCTTCACTGTAGACAAACTCTACATCGGTAATGCCAACAAAACCGAGAATGGTTTTTAGGTAAGGAACCATGGAATCGGTCTCTTTATGAATGCCGCCACGAGTGGTTACCACGATCGCTTTTTTCCCTGTCAGTAAGCCTTTAGGGCCCTGTTCAGTGTAGTTAAAGGTGACTCCCGCTCTGGCAATAATATCGAACCAGTTCTTTAATTGCGTTGGAATCGTGAAGTTGTACATAGGGGCGCCAATAATCAAGGTATCGGCAGTTCTTATCTCTTCAATCAGTTCATCAGACAGCGTGATGGCATCTTGCTGTTTTTGAGTTGGGTTCTCTACGCCACGCAAACCCGTTGCTATCTCGCCATCAAGAACAGGAACCGGAGAGGCGGCGAGATCTCTTACCACTACATCATCGGTTGAGTAGGCGTCAATGTATTGGTTGATCAGTGCATTTGATTGAGAATATTCGCCAAGAATACTGGATTTAACTGCTAATAGTTTAGTCATTTTGATTCCTTATTTATCGGTGCCGATATGTTGTGGCACTCTATTTTCAAGCTTTCGATAAGTATAAGAGCCTTGAAAAAAATAAAAATCAAAAATTGCTGATGAGTTAGTACAAATTAATTGAACAGTCAGCAGGCTTTAGTGTTGCGTGCCGGATGGGTTATTACCAAAATTGGATTTCTGATAGATATCAGCAAGCTTTTTATCTTTGTGCTGGCGCTTCTCGTTGACTTTTGGGGTTGCTGAACTCTGTTGTATCGCCTGCTCATGATCTTTTGCTGATTGTAGAAATTCGGCGTCGGCCATCGCTTTTTTACGAAGTTTATCCACTCTTGCAAGGGTATCGGCTAACATAATTACACCTCATAAATGACTGTATCTATATACAGTATAGGAGTGTAAATACAATTGTCAAAAAATACTGTTCATTTAAACAGTACTAAAGGGGCGTTGTCGCCCCTTTAGCATCATGAACTAGTGTTGTGTGCCTGTTGGATCGGTGCCAAAGTTGGATTCTTGATAGATATCCGCCAATTTTTTCTTACTCTTTTTTTTCTTAGGGGGAGGTGTGGGTGATGAGGGGGGTTGAATTAAGGCGTGTTCATGGTCTTTAGCCGATTGAATGAACTCAGGATCGGCCATCGCTTTCTTACGTAGTTTGTCTACTCTTGCCAGTGTGTCAGCTAACATATTAACCTCCGTGGTGCCTGTTTATAAGCAGAGCAAAAGGGTTGTTTAATAGTTAAAAAACGCTTAGGTATCCAAGTTGTAAGTGAATGATGTTGTTGTCATTTGACTATTTAATCATAGCGCTAAATGGGTAATAACGCAAAAGGGCACCGTGAAGTGCCCTATGAGGTTTTTATCTAGCGAGATTAATAGACTAACTCTTGTTTGTGCTGTTCTGCGTTATAAGGGTTGACGGTCAGCTCATACAGGTCTTTTGGATTTTCAAGCCAAGGTACCAGTGATATGGTTGAGCCTAGTTGTAGTTCGGTTGCAATGTCATAGGTATAACGTAATACCGCAAGATCTTCTAATGCAAAACCGACTGAGTCAAAAATGGTGATCTGATCTTTTGAATCACGCCCTTGGTCTAGCCCTGCCACAACACGCCATAATGGGTGAACGGGGTGATCGGCGGCTAATTGCTGAATGTCACCTTCCACTCGAGTTTGAGGTTCATGCTCGATGAAGATCTTCCCTTCAAGTAGTACACCAACATCCAGTTCCGTTTTTCCTGGGCAGTCTCCGCCAACACCATTAATGTGAACACCGGGTCTGATCATATCTGGGGTTAAAATGGTTGCTTTGGTTTTATCGGCGGTGACGGTAGTGATGATATCGGCGTTGTGCGTACACTCTGCGGCAGATTTTGCTTGAATCACTTTCAATTTAGGAAATGCTTTTAAGTGTTTCTCAACCTTCATCATTGCGAGTTTATCGATGTCATATATTCTCAGTTCATCAATTCCTAATAGGGTATGGAAGGCAATGGCTTGGAATTCACATTGAGATCCACAACCGATTATACCCATCACTTTGGATTCAGGGTTAGCTAACGCTTTTGCTGCCATGACAGAAGTTACCGCGGTTCTAAAAGCGGTTAAAATGGTGAGTTCTGACAACATTCGTGGATAGCCTGTAGAGACATCGGCTAACGCGCCAAAGGCCATAACAGTAGAGAGTCCAAATCGTGGGTTTGAAGGGTGTCCATTGACAAATTTAAAACCATAATTTTTATCATCGGCAACAGGCATCAATTCGATTACGCCTACGTCACTATGGGCTGCAGTTCGCGCTGTTTTATCAAACGATTCCCAACGAGCAAAGTCAGACTCCATATAGGCAAGCAAGCCATTCATAAAATTGGCCGTCCCGGTCTTTTTAATCAATTCGCCTACGTTATTCACATCTAAAAATAAGGTCATTAGTCATTCCATTAATAGTTAATTTTAATCATTGAAGGGCTTTCATTACTGAGGGAAATAGTAAAGTGAGATTGAGCCAACAACTAGCCCATTTAATGTACAAATTACAAGGTAAATATTGCATAATGTCAGTAAATAATTGCAATGTGTTCAATGAAGTAGATTTTTATGATTGATAAACTTGATGCCAAAGATAGACAGCTCATCTCACTACTGCGCTCTAACGCCAGAATGCCAATTGTCAGCCTAGCTAAACAACTGAAAGTCTCTAGGGCGACGGTTCAGAATCGAATAATCAAACTTGAAAAAGAAGGCATTATTTTAGGGTATTCAATTAAAATAAAACCTGAAGTAGAAACTCATCCGATCAAGTCATTAATGAACATCTCGGTTGAAGCAAAAAATGAACTGAAAGTGATTGGCAGTTTACAGGCGTACCCAGAAGTGGTCGCGATACATCATACGAGTGGGCATTGGGATTTGATCGCGGTTATTACCACTGAGACACTGCCGCTTCTAAATGCCATTTTAAGTGAAATACGCATTATTCAAGGCATTGTGAGAACGGAAACTAATCTGTTACTAGATACGATCCATTAATAGTCATAGGGCAAGGCGCTCAAACTAGAGCGCCTTGCTCGTTACTTATAGCGTTTCGACGGCCTCCAAATTGCTTACAGACTCAAGCAGTAACTGCCCACAGGCAAGATAGACTGGATTGTGGGTGGCGGTGCTTAACTTCTCCACAAATCGTAATGTCCATGGGATCAGAACCACATTGGCCACTTGATTTGCCAGTGCCTGAACCTTGGGATCATTAGAACAAAAGAGCGCACTGACAAAGTAAAGCAGTAGCCCTAAGTGATCTTTGGATAGATTTACATCGCTTATATGCAGTGAAGAAAGATCAATGTTGAGACTCTCAATGATGCTCTCTAATTTTGCCATATCAAGGGTTTCATCGCTGAGCAACCAGTGGCTGGCTTGCAGAGAAAGGCCTGTTTTTTGCGGCAAAATAAATAGATGGCAATAGTCCGAGGCGAGCTGGTTGATGTTCTCGTCATTCCAATCCGTCTGCTGAATATAGTCAGAAAAACCGGAATGGAACTGATCCATTACTTCACAAATCTTGGGCTCTTGCAGTGTCTGGATGGTGGTTTTATCAAGTTCATGAATAAAGACCCTACCCAGTAGAGTAAATACCGTCCCTTGCTGGGTTAACGTTTGTGACTGGTTCATACTTTTCTCACCTTACAGATAGAATCAAACCAGTTTTGCCCGCCAACGAGAGGTGAGGGGTTAATCGGTAGGTTGTCATTCATTGGTACACCGTTACCAGTGCCACCAAGCTCTTTGGACCACCATATTTGGTCATGTAGATGCGGTTTTTTCTCACCATTAAACCCTGAGCTTGGCATACTGATGCGATTTTCCCCTTTTGATACCGACCCTTGCTGCCAGTGACCAGCACCATGACCAAAGCAGAGCACACGTTCATGCACACCATTGAGTACGCGAACGGTATTTCTAAAGACGCTGACGTTCTCATCGATGTTTCCACGGTAGGTTAAGCCTTTCGGACGTTTTACCGTGACCTCCACTTCATCCCCTGAAACTAATCCCATTTTTTTGGCAGTATTCGGGTTAATAAATAGTGGGTTAGTATGAACAATCTCAGCACTGTACTTCCACATGGCAGAGCGGCCTTGAGTGTGAACATTCCACTTGAAGGTTGTTAGAATCATGTCACTCTCTTCTAGGTCTTCGAAACCAGGAATGGAGTAGTATGTTGGTAGAGCATTGCCGTTGGGATCACTCTCAGGCAGCCCAACGGACTTAGCCGCTAACGGGAAGATTGGATCACTGACTTGAATGAGCCTTGATGGGGTCGGGAAACCTCTCACTGCAGTCATTTTTCCGCTATGGCGATCAGGCATCATGATTCCAATGGCTTTTTTCTTGCCCTTGACGGTGTTGTAGATGATGTTGGTTTTCCCATCGACATGGCTGCCAGCTAACTCTTTTGCAGGAACAGGCCTCTCAAACAGTTCGTAATCTTTGGCGCGATCGGTATCTTGCCAGATCCCGCGCTGTTTAAATTCCTCCCAACCGTTAGGGAATTTAGCGGACACCTCTTTGTACCACTCTTTGTAGAAATCTTCGACGTTATCAAAATCGAAATATTTCACCATGCCGCCGCCAATGTGGTGAGCGAGGTCTTTGAAGATAAGCTGAACTTCTCGAGCTTCACCTTGTGGTTTAACCAAAGGCTGTCGAATCCCAGTGTAGGGGATCAAACCATAACAGTTGGTGGAGTGTGGGTCCCATCTTTCAAGGCTGGTCGCTTCAGGAAGGATCATATCTGCTAGTGAGGCGTGTTCACTGTAGGCAATATCAATAGCGACATGATACGGCACTAATTTTTCGTCCAGTAGCACTTCACGACATACATTCGCTTCCGGGTATCCATAAGCCGCGCCATAGGTGAATGACATATACACGTCGACTTTGGCTCTTCCTTCGCGAATATAGTGCTGTACCAGTTGGCCGACTTTCATGCCATACCAGTGCCATGCTAATGGGTATTCAGCTGGCGTGGCAAGTTCGCCTTTGTATTTTTTCTGCCACATAGGATCAAGTCGATTTACTTTCTCTTTAATGTCTGACGGTAAATCGTCATAAGCGGCTGTTCCGGGTAAAAAAGCTTTTGGTGATGGCGGTGTCGGTTTAGGTTGAGAAACCGAAGGTAGACCGTCTTGACCATATTTACCACCACCCCACATACGAAGTGAGCTTAAACAGAACCCGCCTTTTTGACCGACATTGCCGACCAACACATCAAGCATTCTTAAGCCGCGATCCGCTTGATATCCGTTATAGTGCTTGGCCGAACCACGCGCAGTCATGGTAGTACAGTGCGGAGCAGCTTTAGCAAACTCAATGGCAATCCGACGGATTTCATTCGCCGGTACGCCGCTCTCTTTTTCGGCAAACTCTGGTGTCCACTGTTTAATGTGTTCTTTTATCTCTAACAGTGAAACATTAGACCAACGCTGCCAGAAATCGGTGTCGACCAACCCTTCATCGATGATCACATTGGCCATCGCAAAACCAATTGCGCCATCAGAGCCGGGCATTACCGAGTAGTATTCATCGGAACAGTTGACGGTAGCGGAAGGGCGAACCTCAAAACTGACCATTTTTGCGCCATGATCCACACGTGCTGTCTGTATCCGATGCATCATATAGAGCCCGCCTTGATAGGCCTCCATCGGGTTACAACCAAAGTTCAAGATGTATTTGGTATTCTCAAGATCTTGGGTTTCCCACTCGAAGTCACGACCAAAGTAACTCATGAGTGGCGCACGACGATTAGAGCTACAAATTGAACGACGATTTAATCGGTTAGGCGTGCCAAAAGCGTTAGTGAACCGCTTGGTAAAACCTTTAGTCTTATCTCTGCCATAGTGGAAAATAAAGCGCTCAGGATGGCCAGATTCACGACAGGTTTTGAGTTTATCTCCCACCTCTTTAATCGCTTCATCCCAGTGTACCCGTCTCCATTTCCCTTCGCCACGCTTACCAACACGTTTGATTGGATAGAGCAGGCGTTCAGGGTAGTAGGTGTAGCTGATCATACCGTTGGCTTTAGAGCAGATGTTTCCTTGGGAGTTAGGATCCAACGGGTTGCCTTCAATTTTTCGGACTTTTCCATCTTGTACCCAGCCAATAACACCACACGATGTGGTACAGCCAAAACAGATAGTCGGAATCGCTTTGGCACGGCTGTAGTCAATGAAATCCTTCTTACGGCCAGCAATTAATGCCTTGAGATCGTCTTCGATCTGTTGGCCACTGACTTGCGCGAAAAGAGGGGATGAAAATCCAATGGCAGTGACTCCTACAGAGAGTGTTGCTGCCATTTTTAAAAAGTCTCGGCGGGTAACTGTGTGAGTATCTATGTTTTTATTTTTCATCAGCTTGAGCTCCTGTTATCGTCAGTTTTTGCTCATAGATAATTTCATTATCCAGTTCGGAGATCTGAACACCGGTTTGTGCATCTTCCATCCAGGCTTCCAATCCTACGTAGAGGACATTGGGTTTAGTCCCTTCGCTGGCTTTAAACGGCACAGCGTTATGCGAGACTGAAAATTGAGTGACAGGATCGGCTGGATTATCTAAGTCTCCAAACAATAGAGCGCCCGTAGGACAAGTGCTGACACAGGCTGGCGCTTGCCCTAAAGAGGTGCGGTGCGTACATAAATCGCACTTATCGACCTGCTGCGTTTCACGATCAATATAGATGGCGTCATAAGGACAGGCAGCGATACAGGTTTGGTCGCCCATACACTTATCTTGATCAATCACGATACTGCTATCTGCAAGCTTGATAATCGCTTGGCTTTCACACGCATTCATGCAAGGTGCATCTTGGCAGTGCATACACATTTGGGGCAAAAATGAGAGGGTTTTTCTCTCTTTATGTTCTAAGTAGCGAACCCGATTTCTGAAATCCCCTAATGCAATGTCGTGCTCAGTTTTGCACGAGACACTGCAACTGTGGCAGCCGATGCAGCGGCGCAGATCAATGACAATGCCTGCGCGTTTCATAGAGAGTTTTCTATGTGTTGGAATGGATTGTTCCCATGGAATAGGGGGAAGTTTAGCCATGCTGAATACCTCAACCAGTTAATGAATATTGATAAAATATTAATGAGTCTTTTGTTATTTGTATGGTGAATGACTCGCGGCAAAATATAGGGCTATTGGCGATTTAAAAATGAGAGGAGAGAACAAATACGAAGAGATTAATGGTGTTTTTTTATCGTGTTTGTGACATAAATTTGCTTTTTAAAACTCAGGCTGACTGTGTGTTAATTGTGTTAATTATCAGAAGGATAGGCAGGTTGTTGCCTGGGTGGCCATGAGGGGAATTATGACATTTTCATGACGAAATAATCGGTCATAGAATGTGAATAGAAATGCTTAACGAAGGGAGAACGACGGCTTTGGTTAAGCACCGCAAGTAAGTAGAGAGTCAGTATCACTCTACGCTTGCGGAATCTGCTTAATGTTCCAATACGAACTCTAAAACATGGGGAATATCTTGAAAATCATTGATAGATTGATAGTGATGGATTTTATTGCCCACAATGACTAAATTCATCTTTAATGCGTCACTGGCACGCATATCGGACTCGGAGTCACCAAAGTAGGTGAGTTGAAAATCATCAACGTCTCCGGCGCGCTCTTTAGCGATTCTCATTATCTCGGTACGTGCATAATGGTCATCCGAAGAGGTCATGGTGAAATTATCTACATTGAACCCTGCTGACTGTAACGAAAGCAAGGTGGCTTCTTCCCAGCAATCGGTGGCAAATGATATTTGGAATTCGCCGCTATGCAGTAAGTTTTTCAGGAAGGCTTTAGCGCCTGCGACCTCTTTAACCGGGTACTGACTGATACACCGTTTGAGGTTGTTGATGAAGATAGGCTTTACCTGTTGCTCTAATTGCTGAAGAGTAAATTGAGGAGCTTGGCGCTCAATAAATGTCAACAAAATGCCTTTATCAGTGACAAAAGGGTAGGTATTCCAGTTATTGTGCAGATCGATCCCGGTGACCTCTTTAACTGCAGCAAGAAAACACACTTCATAATGTTGGTACGATTCAATTAAGGTCCCATCAACGTCAAACATAACGTGACTCTTAATACTTTCCACATGATCTCCTTATTTTTATGACCCTTATAGACGCTCTATCAACCTAATATTCCATGAAAGGCTTTTAAGAGAAGGGGAAGGGGTGATGAATTGTTAGCCTACAGTATCTCGTTTACTCAAATGGCTAAGAATGATGTAGATCATGAATAGTATCGAAAAAAATTGTTATTCACTACTTTTACGGTAAAAAGCATTGTGATTATTTTGTGTTTTAAGGATTTAAACAGGGTTATTATCTTTAATGTGTATATTTTATAGTTAAATTTAGAATTTTAAGTAACGTTATTCACTCGATTAAAAGCTATATTTTGATTTTTTATTTTAAAATA
>NZ_JAKJSQ010000095.1:0-11329 GCF_050337105.1 Aliivibrio kagoshimensis | reverse complement strand
GCTTTTGGCCGCTCGAATTGTTTATAAAATGGATTAAAATTTGGTTTCAACCTTGAAAAATATCGTATCAGAGATGAAAACTCATCCTAAAGTGGACGCCATAGACACCGATATCCAATCAAGCGGTGACCAATCTCGGCTGAATGGCCTTCAACGTCTCAAAGAAGCTGGTTTTATTATCGGTTTACTCATTTCTGTTTATCTGATGGTTGCTCTGGTGAGCTTTGAACCTTCGGATCCCTCTTGGTCTCAAACCGCATGGGATGGCCCTGTTAAAAATGCAGCTGGCTCATTAGGCGCGTTTGTGGCGGATACACTCTTTTTTATCTTGGGCTTATTAGCCTATCTGCTGCCATTTATCGTTCTGCTCACAACGTGGGTTTTTTGCCGACAAAGGACCGATGACGAACCATTAGATCTACTGGTTATTGGCACTCGTCTTTTAGGTTTGGTGATGCTGCTGTTAACCAGTTGTGCTCTAGCCGATACCAGCTTCGATGATATTTGGTATTTCTCTTCTGGTGGGGTAATTGGAGGCGTAATCAACAGTTTAACCATCCCTCTGCTTAATGTGTTAGGCAGTACCTTGGTGCTTATCTTCTTATGGTGTGCGGGCATGACACTCTTTACTGGCGTCTCGTGGTTAACCATAGTGGATACCATAGGACGTTGGACACTTGACTCTATGAGTTTTGCGGTAAATAAAGCGCGCAAAACCGAAGATGAAACGATCTCGGCTATTGAGTTTGAACAGCAACCAGTTAGAGAACAGAAACTGCATGTTGACCCCTCGACTCCAGATTTTAGTCGATACGTTGAGTCTGACGTGACCGACGCTGACATCATGAAGTCGGTGAATGAGGGTGAACTTGATGAGTCGGTTAATAAACCGAATACAGAGCAGCAGGGTGACCGTGACTTCCTGCAATCATCACCTGAGGATGAAGTCGTCGAAGAGCGTCGATTCAACATTCATGGTGCGGATGATAACGACATGGCGCCATCAATGGTTGAGGAACAACTCACACCGCCGCCACTGTACTTGAATAATTTAGATGCCACTATCGAAGAGCTGGATCAAGCATCTGATGAGATAGAGAAACAAAACGTCGATGTGGTTGAGCACTTCCAACAAGAAAGTGATGACGTTACCCCAACGATAGAGGTTGAACCTGAGCCTGAGCCTGTGGTACCACAGCCTGAGCCGTCTATGTCATTCAGTGCAGTTGGTGTTATTGATGACGCGGAAGTGGTGAGTAACGTTGATCAGCAGCTTAATGACGAGATATCAGAGTTAGAACCATTAAGCGCGGTTGTGCCAGCAGATGTTGATGACGATCTCGAAGCCTTCAAGCAGATGATTGCTAAAGAGCAAGAGAATATGGCGGCTTCTGAGAACCCATTCTTAGTTCAACGTCACCAAAATCTGCCGGTTCCAGATCTCCCTTTGCCAACGCTAGACTTGCTGTTTCACCCTGAAACGAGAGAGACGACCATTTCTCGAGAGTATCTAGAGCAAACCGCTCGCTTGGTTGAAGCCAAATTGGCAGATTACAAGATTAAAGCTCGAGTGGTGGATATCTTCCCAGGGCCTGTGATCACCCGTTTTGAGCTAGATTTGGCGCCAGGAGTCAAAGTGAGCCGAATTTCTGGTTTGGCAATGGACTTAGCACGTTCACTCTCTGCGTTAGCCGTGCGAGTGGTTGAAGTGATCCCAGGTAAGCCTTATGTCGGACTTGAACTGCCGAATGTGGAGCGACAAACCGTCTTCTTTTCTGAGGTGATTGGCAGTAAACAGTTTATGGAAAACACATCCCCAACGGCCGTTGTGCTTGGTCAAGATATTGCTGGAGAAGCGGTAGTGGCGGATCTGTCGAAGATGCCTCACTGTTTGGTTGCCGGTACCACCGGCTCAGGTAAATCCGTTGGCGTCAACGTCATGATTTTGAGTATTCTGTATAAATCGAGCCCAGAAGATGTTCGATTTATTATGATCGATCCTAAAATGTTGGAACTTTCTATCTATGAAGGTATCCCACATCTATTATCGGAAGTGGTTACCGATATGAAAGATGCTGGCAATGCGCTGAGATGGTGTGTTGGTGAGATGGAGCGTCGTTATAAGCTTCTCTCGGCTGTGGGGGTTCGTAATCTGAAAGGCTTTAACGACAAATTAAAAATGGCTGCTGAAGCGGGTCACCCAATCCATGACCCACTATGGAAACCGGGCGATACCATGGATGAAACTGCACCTCTGCTTGAGAAACTGCCCAGCATCGTAGTGATTGTGGATGAATTTGCTGACCTCATGATGGTGGTAGGCAAGAAAGTCGAAGAATTAATTGCTCGTTTGGCACAAAAAGCTCGTGCTGCTGGTATTCACTTGATTCTGGCCACTCAGCGTCCATCGGTTGATGTGATTACTGGGCTAATTAAAGCCAATATCCCGACTCGTGTCGCCTTTACGGTTTCGACCAAAACCGATTCGCGCACTATCTTAGATCAAGGTGGGGCAGAGTCACTCTTGGGGATGGGTGATATGCTCTACTTAGCCCCTGGTTCTAATCACCCGATCCGTGTCCATGGTGCCTTTGCTTCTGATGATGATGTGCATGCTGTGGTGAATAACTGGAAAGCGCGTGGTAAGCCGCAATATATTGAAGCGATCACCCATGCCGACCAAGGCACTGAAAGTTTGCTTCCAGGTGAGTCTTCTGAAGAAGAGGAGGAACTTGATCAACTCTATGATCAAGTGGTTGAGTTTGTTACTGAATCGCGTCGAGGTTCTGTATCAGGCGTGCAACGTCAGTTTAGAATTGGATATAACCGAGCTGCTCGAATTGTTGATCAGCTACAAGCAAATGGTGTGGTTAGTGCGCCAGGTCACAACGGAAACCGTGAAGTGATCGCGCCGCCACCAGTAAAAGGGTAATGAATGAAAAAGTTTCTGTTCGCGTTAGTCTGTTTTAGCTCGACTGTTTTCTCTGCACCACAAGATGTGCTGGCAGAGCGATTAAATCAAAGTAGTGGTTTTAGTGCCGACTTCACCCAACAAGTGTTTAGCCCTGAAGGTGACCTTATCGTTGCAGGGGAGGGGGACGTAAAAATCTCCCGTCCAAACCTGTTTCGTTGGCACACTAAAACGCCAGACGAAAACCTATTGGTTGCTGATGGTAAAACCCTGTGGTACTTCAATCCGTTTGTTGAGCAAGTGACCATGATGTGGCTTGAGCAAGCGACCAATCAAACTCCATTTGTGCTGTTAACACGTAACGATCCCGAAGATTGGGCCAACTATAACATTGAGCAATCTGGTGATGATTTTACACTGGTGGCCAAAGATGCTGCGGATAATGCCGGTCAATTTATCGTTTCTATTGCTGAATCTGGGGTGGTAAAGCGCTTCTTCGTGATAGAACAAGATGGGCAGCGTAGTGAGTTTACGTTCTCGCAGTTCAGCGCTGAAACGCCTGAAAAGAGCAATTTCGTTTTTGATGTGCCAGCAGGGGTCGATATTGATGACCAACGCAATTAAGCGAGCTCTGTGTGAGTAATTTTACCTTAGATTTTTCGAGCGGAGAGGATTTTCGTCCTCTAGCGGCGCGCATGCGTCCTGCAACGATTGAACAGTATATTGGCCAACAACATATTTTGGGGGAGGGCAAACCTCTACGACGCGCATTGGAAGCGGGCCAACTGCACTCGATGATCCTGTGGGGGCCACCAGGCACTGGAAAAACCACCTTAGCGGAAGTGGCCGCTAATTATGCTAGCGCGGAAGTGGAGCGAGTGTCAGCAGTGACCTCCGGAGTGAAAGAGATTCGTGCGGCGATAGAACGCGCTCGTGAAAATCAGCGTGCAGGGAAACGCACCATACTGTTTGTTGATGAGGTACACCGTTTTAATAAAAGCCAACAAGATGCCTTTTTGCCACATATTGAAGATGGCACGATTACCTTCATTGGTGCCACCACTGAAAACCCTTCGTTTGAACTGAATAACGCTCTGTTATCCCGTGCCCGAGTGTATAAACTCACCTCACTCAATACCGATGATATCGAACTGGTAATTGATCAGGCGATGTCGGACAAAGAGCGCGGTCTTGGCAATGAATCGGTTGAATTTGCTGATGAAGTGAAGCAGCGTTTGGCTGAATTGGTAAACGGTGATGCACGAATGTCACTCAACTACCTTGAGTTGTTGCTTGATATGGCAACGCCTAATGAGCAGGGCGATAAACACCTTACTCTTGAATTGCTCGCTGAAGTGGCGGGAGAGAAGTTAGCCCGCTTCGATAATAAAGGTGACATGTGGTACGACTTAATCTCAGCAGTCCATAAGTCTATTCGTGGCTCGAACCCTGACGGAGCACTCTATTGGACTGCTCGTATGATGTCTGCGGGTTGTGACCCCCTCTACGTAGTTCGACGCTTACTGGCTATTGCGTCAGAAGACATTGGAAATGCCGATCCACGCGCGATGCAGGTAGCGATCTCTGCATGGGATTGCTTTACCCGAATTGGTCCTGCCGAAGGGGAAAGGGCCATTGCACAAGCGGTGGTTTATTTAGCCTGTGCCCCTAAAAGTAATGCCGTCTATACTGCTTGGAAACAAGCGATGAGTGACGCGCAGAACTCACCAGATTATGAGGTTCCTGTGCATTTACGAAATGCGCCGACCTCACTGATGAAAGATTTAGGTTATGGCGCTGAATATCGCTATGCCCATGATGAGCCGGGTGCTTATGCCGCTGGTGAAAACTACTTTCCGCCAGAGATGAAAGAGAGACAATACTATTTTCCTACAAATAGAGGTTTGGAGACCAAAATCGGTGAGAAGTTAGAATATTTATCCTCTTTAGATAAGAAAAGCACGTTAAAGCGCTATTAATAATCCCACTTTTTGGGTATCTTTACTCGTCAAATAAAATTATGCAATACGCCGGCATTAAGGTCGACGTATAGTTTTACTTCTTCATTACAATAACAACAGGTTTAGCAATGCTGGATTCTAAATTACTTCGAACAGAGCTGGATGCAACAGCTGAAAAACTTGCACGTCGTGGCTATAAGCTAGATGTCGAAACGCTTCGTCAACTTGAAGATCAGCGTAAGTCGCTGCAGGTCAAAACTGAAGAGCTTCAAGCCCAACGAAATGCCCGTTCGAAGTCGATTGGTAAAGCCAAAGCATCCGGCGATCACGCTGAAGCTGAACGCATTCTTGCTGATGTAGCGACCTTGGGTAATGACTTAGACGAAGCGAAAGTGGCACTGTCTGAGTTGCTCTCTAAGATTGATGCTATCGCTGCTGCAGTTCCAAACTTACCGGATGACTCTGTACCAAGTGGTAAAGATGAAGACGAAAATGTTGAAGTGCTTCGTTGGGGTACGCCAAAATCGTACGACTTTGATGTTAAAGATCACGTTGATCTAGGTGAAATGTCAGGTGGACTTGATTTCGCTAGCGCAGTAAAACTGTCGGGTTCTCGTTTTATCGTAATGAAAGGCCAATTTGCTCGTCTACACCGTGCTATTGCTCAGTTCATGTTAGATCTTCATACGGTTGAGCATGGGTACACTGAGATGTATGTGCCTTACCTAGTCAATGCAGACAGCCTATACGGTACGGGTCAGTTGCCAAAATTTGGTGAAGATCTGTTCCATACTCAGCCAGCAACGGAAGAGGGCATTGGTATGTCTTTGATCCCAACGGCTGAAGTACCCTTGACGAACATGGTACGCGATACCATTACTGAAGAAGCGGATATGCCTGTGAAAATGACGGCGCATACTCCTTGTTTCCGCTCTGAAGCAGGTTCATACGGTCGTGATACTCGCGGACTGATTCGTATGCACCAGTTCGACAAAGTTGAATTGGTTCAGCTTGTGAAACCTGAAGATTCAATGGATGCACTTGAAGAGTTAACGGGTCACGCTGAAAAAGTCCTTCAACTGCTTGAACTGCCATACCGTAAAGTGATTTTATGTACGGGCGATATGGGTTTCGGTTCAGCAAAAACTTACGATCTAGAAGTGTGGGTTCCAGCTCAAGAGACTTACCGTGAAATTTCGTCGTGTTCAAACATGCAAGATTTCCAAGCTCGTCGTATGCAAGCGCGTTTCCGTCGTAAAGGCGAGAAGAAACCTGAACTTCTACACACACTAAACGGTTCTGGTTTAGCCGTTGGTCGTACTATGGTTGCGATTCTTGAGAACAACCAACAGCAAGATGGCCGTATTGAAGTGCCAGAAGTGTTACGTCAATACATGGGCGGTGCAACTCACATCGGTTAACGTTGACTGATACCGCTTGTTGATACTGAGGCTAACCATTTAGGTTGGCCTTTTTTTGTGCGGTGAAAGGCGAGTGCCTATATAATAGGCAATAAGTATGATCTACCTCATCTAATATATTGGTTATTATTGTATAAATAGAGTAAGTCTTAATAAAAGGGGCCGTTTATGAATATCCAATTTACGATCACGATAGCAGGTCAAGACCACCCGCAACTGGTTAATCAACTGGCTGCCATTACTCACTCATATGGTGGCAAGTGGTTAAACAGTAAAATTAGCCGATTAGAGCACCAATTGGTCGGAATCATTAAGATTGAAATCCCTGATAATGAAGTGGTGCAATTGAAGGAGGAGTTGAGACACTTCTCTGCACTGGATATCCGCATTGTTGACAGTAAAACGGTTGAACATACTCAATACCGAAAAGTACGTTTTAACTTAGAATCCAAAGATCGTTTAGGTATTGTCCGTGATATTACGGGGAAACTGGATGAGATGGGGATTGAAGTCTTGCAGATGGAGAACCACAGATTGGCAGTGCCTGAAGTGGGGGAGATGATGTTTTTTGCTGAATTAACATTGAATCTGCCTACGGAGATCAGTCTCGATCAGTTAGAAGAGTCATTGCTACTTGTGGACGATAATCTCAGAGTTGACGGGTTGTTATAAAAAAGGCCGACATATCATTCGTTATGTCGGCCATATTATCTCTAGGTGCTACGAGCAGTTAGTCTCGTTTCCACAACATATGACAGAACTTATTGTCAGGGTCACGGCTGATTAGCATTCTAGCAAATACATCATTAAGTACGTCAGATGATTCATCGACTAATCCGATACGGACCTCGGCAAATACGTCACCATCGACAGCAAAACCGACATGTTCCGGCCAATCTGCACCGGTTTCAACCACTTCTGCTGCACCGCGCTCTTCAAATTGCAGGGTAAACAGAGCGACGTCGGCTGGCTCTAGGCTATCTGGTGCCATCTCAAGAAAGATGTCGTAGGCAGCATCAATAACATCGTCGAAAGAAATTAAGGACTCTTCACTCATAGTTGTGTCTCTTATATGGTCTGATTATTTTGAATCAGCACGGCTCATGAATTTACTTTCAGAGGTGTTGATTTTGATTTTTTCGCCGTTGGCAATGTACTCAGGAACTTGAACCGTTAGACCAGTTGTTAACGTTGCAGGCTTAGAACGAGCACTTGCAGAAGCGCCTTTGATAGAAGGGTCAGTTTCAACAATTTCTAATTCAACGGCACCAGGTAGTTCAATCGCAACAGGTTCACCGTCAACCGCAAGCACTTGTAGCCCTTTAGTCTCTTCTGTGATGAAAAGAAGCTCGTCAGCAATGGTTTCAGAATTGAAGTTGTAAGGTGTGTAGTCTTCACTGTCCATGAATACATGCTCATCACCATCAATGTAAGAGAAGGTGACTTGGTGACGAGTAAAGTCGGCTAGATTGATCATCTCATCCGCTTTGAAGCTCTCATCAACTTTAAGACCTGTTGCAACATCATACAGACGCATTCTGTATAAACTTGCCCCTGCACGACCACTTGGTGTTAGCTTGTTAATCTCTTTAACAAGCAGTACTTTACCATTGAGTTCAATTGCAGCATTCTTCTTTACTTCACTCGCCTTTGGCATGATAAAAATTCCCAATAAAAATAGTGCTGTGAAAATATCATGAACTGGATATAACGCCAAGTACTGCGAGCACGTTGTCGCAAATATTCGGTTGATTCCTTATGAAACTCGGGTACTCTTCCAATGTCTTTGTTTGGAGGTTGGAGCCAAGTTTGTCTCACAGTAAAAAATTGTCGATTATTAATTCTACAGCCCCTTATCAAAAAAAGTTTGAACCGGTTATCAATGCACTGATCACCCACCTTCGTGCGGCTGCCGGAGCCTCAATTCACAGTATTTATCTGTTTGGTAGTGTAGCGAGAAGAGAGGCAGTGGTTGGAAAATCTAGCCTAGATGTCACCATTGTTACTCAGGTCGCCCTAACCCCAAAACAGCAGACCGCGCTTAATACCATCAAGTGGCGCTTTAACACCCAGTATCCACAGATTACCGAAATCGCGTTTAATATTGGTGATATGAAAGAAGTATTGGATCTCGATTTTATCTTTTCGTGGGGGTTTTGGTTAAAGCACTGCAATGTCTGTATATTCGGCGATGACCTTGCTACTCGGTTTGGCACATTTGAACCGAGTTGGGAGATTGCTAAGAATATGAATATGGATGTTGGGCAGTGGCTGAGTACTTACCGAACAAAAATGATCAGTGCCACTACTGTAGAGGCTCAAATTGATCCACAAATCAAATTGGCGAAAAAGATCTTAAGAAGCTGTTACTCATTGGTCATGCATAAAGACAAAGGTTGGTATGACTCCCCCGTTGAGTGCGGTGAGAAGTTTCTTGAATACTATCCAGACAAAGCGTTAGAGATTGAACGAATGAACATTCTGCTACAAGGAAGACGTATTCCTAAGCGCTCTGTGATTGCGCTATTTGATGAGTTCGGCCGCTGGCTTGTGGATGAGTTTGAACGCATAGAGCGAAAAATAGGGTAGAATATACAGCAAGTATTATGAATTCGAGGTGGTTGTGCAGCAAGGTTTTCTTTTAACACGCCACAGCCGCGATATGTCTACGGGTACAGAACTGAGTTTATGGTTAAGTACCGATAGTGGGCCGGTGCAGCTAACGATTCCTGCAGAACAACCTGTCTGTTTTGTCCCCGTAAACTCGGTAGAGCAGGTTAATACGTTATTAGCCAAACATCAGATCTCTCATCAAATAAAACCCCTCAAGCTCTCTACTTTTGATCAGCAGCCTGTTTCCGGTTGCTATTTTCAGACCACTAGAGCAATGCAACTTGCTGTGGCGGTGTTCAATGAACACGGCGTTGAACACTTTGAGGCGGACATTCGATTAGCGGATCGTTATCTCATGGAGCGCTTTATCTGTGGGGGCATCGATTTCGTTGGTGAGCCGAGGTCGCGGTTAGGCTACACCCAATACCATCACGTTAAGGCGAAAGCGGGCAGTTATCAGCCTCAGCTCTCTGTGGTCTCTTTAGATATTGAGTGCTCTGAAAAGGGGATACTCTACTCAGTGGGCTTGCACAGTGAGAAAGACAGTCGTGTCATTATGATTGGTGACCCGCAAGATGAAGCGGAAACAACCATTGAGTGGGTGGCGGATGAAAAGGCGTTATTAATTGCACTGGAGAAATGGTTTCAAACTTATGATCCCGATCTGGTGATTGGCTGGAGTGTGGTTGATTTTGATTTTCGCCTGCTGATTAAACGTGCTGAATGGCATAAATTACCGTTTCGTATTGGTAGAGGGAACAGCAAAGCGTATTTCAGAGCATCAACCGGTAATCGACGACAAGGTTTTTTATCGCTTCCTGGTCGAGTGGTGTTGGATGGTATTGGTGGCTTAAAAATGGCGACCTATAACTTTAGCAGCTGGTCACTTGAGTCAGTCTCACAACAATTGCTCAATCAGGGGAAGTCCATTCACAATGCTTACGACCGAATGGATGAGATTAACCGAATGTTTCGCCACGATAAGCTGGCATTGGCGAAATACAATTTGCAAGATTGTGTTCTGGTAAGCAAAATTTTTGAAAAAACCAATCTGATTGCGTTTCTCATTGAGCGCACGAAACTCACAGGCATCGAGTTGGACAAAATGGGCGGCTCAGTGGCGGCGTTTACCAATTTGTATCTGCCTAAGTTACACCGTGCAGGTTATGTCGCCCCCAACCTGAAAAGTGACGATTGGATAGCCAGCCCTGGTGGTTTTGTTATGGAGTCTAAACCCGGTCTATATGATTCTGTATTAGTGCTCGATTTTAAATCCTTGTACCCCTCTATCATTCGTTCATTCAAAATCGATCCGCTTGGTCTCATTGAAGGGTTACCATTGGAGGAGAGCAAAGACGGAGCTATTGCGGGCTTTAGAGGTGGACGCTTCCATCGAGAAAAACACTTTTTGCCAGAGATGATTGAGCATTTATGGGCCGCTCGTGATGTGGCTAAAAAGGAGGGAAATGCGGCATTTTCACAAGCCATTAAGATCATTATGAACTCCTTTTATGGTGTGCTTGGCTCTTCAGGATGCCGCTTCTTTGATCATCGACTTGCCTCTTCCATTACTATGCGTGGTCATCAAGTGCTCAACCAGACCCGAGAGATGATTGAGCAACATGGTTTTGAGGTGATATATGGAGACACAGATAGTGTATTTGTCTCTCTAGGCAGTCAAAAAACGGAAGCGCAAGCCGATGAGATTGGGGCGATGCTCGTGGAGTCGATTAACCAACAGTGGACAGCGACACTGCGGGAAACTTTTGATCTCGATAATCACCTTGAGTTGGAATATGAAACTCACTACATGAAGTTCTTGATGCCGACCATTCGAGGTTCTGAACTTGGGAGCAAGAAGCGATATGCCGGTTTGGTGCTAAAAGAGGGGGAGCAGACGATGATTTATAAGGGGTTAGAGTCGGTAAGAACTGATTGGACCCCGCTTTCCCAGCAATTTCAGCAAGAGTTATATCACCGTGTTTTTCATCAACAAGAGGTGGTTGATTTTGTGCGTGACTATCATCAGCGGACACTCTCTGGCGAATTTGACTCGCGCCTAATTTATCGAAAACGTCTGCGTCGTCAATTGGACGAGTATCAGAAAAATGTGCCTCCGCATGTTAGAGCGGCTCGTATTGCAGATGAACACAATAAGAAACTTGGACGGCCATTACAGTATCAACAAGGGGGCTGGATTGAGTACCTCATTACTTTACGCGGCCCTGAGCCTTTAGAAATGGTCACCAGCACTATTGATTATGAACATTATGTTGAAAAGCAGCTAATGCCGGTTGCAGATGGTATTCTTCCTTTTATTGGTTTGAACTTCGATGAATTAACCAAACCGCAAATGGGACTGTTTTAATATTGACCGCTGTTAGGTAAAGTATGCGTCCTATTGAAGCCATTAATGATAGAGT
>NZ_JAKJSQ010000094.1:0-11454 GCF_050337105.1 Aliivibrio kagoshimensis | reverse complement strand
AAATAAAATAGAGCTCAATAACAGACCCTATCTGATTTTTGAGCGCAGTTAGCCTTTATTTAAATGAAAGAGAAGACGATGAGCATATCAAAATTAGATCTCCGTTTCGAATCTCAGATCCAACATAGAATTGATCAAAAAACCAAACCCGTTGGTGCGTTGGGCCAGTTAGAGCTATTGGCGAAAAAATTGGCACTGTTACAGAGTCAGAATGCAGAGTCACCCATTGAGAAGATAACAATTAATAAACCGACCGCCGTAGTCTTTGCGGCTGACCACGGTATCGCAGAGCAAGGCGTCAGTATTGCACCTAGCGCGGTGACACGGCAGATGGTGTTGAACTTTATTCAAGGTGGGGCGGCAATTAACTGCTTCTGCAAAGTGAACAACATCGCCTTAAAAGTGGTTGATGCAGGGATCATCGAACCCATTGAAGGCTCATACCCCTCTTTTGAGAGTCGCCGCTTAGGCGCTGGTACACATAATTTAGCGCAACAAGCCGCGATGAGCCCAGACCAAGTGGAATTGGGCTTGAAGCATGGCTCAGAAGTGGTTGAAGAGCTGGTAGAACAAGGGTGTAATTTACTGATCCTTGGCGAAATGGGCATTGGCAATACCAGTTCAGCGTCAGCGATGTTAGCGGCATTTACCCATGAAGAGTTGTCGATATGTGTTGGCAGCGGTACTGGGATAACCGATGAACAAAAAGCACGAAAAGTAGAGTTGATTGATCGCGCTTTACAGCGTTTTGATAGCCAAGACGCTAAAACGGTGCTGAGTGAAGTAGGTGGGTTTGAAATTGTGCAAATGACGGGGGCTATTTTAGCGGCAGCCAAAGCGGGCATTGCAGTATTAGTAGATGGCTTTATTGTGACGACAGCGGCATTGGCGGCTTGTCACGTTGAACCTGCAGTGAGGGATTATTTGATCTTCTCTCATCAATCAGAAGAGGCGGGTCATAAATTACTGCTTGCCGATCTACAAGGGTTACCGTTACTTAACTTAGAGCTGAGATTAGGCGAAGGAACCGGTGCAGCACTTGCGTTACCTTTACTCCACGCTGCTGCCTGTTTTTATAATGAGATGGCCAGTTTTGAAAGTGCTGGAGTCACTGTTTGATTACATTGATAAAAAAACAGCTCAACCTATTTTATTTAGCGCTGAGCTTTTTCACACGCATACCGATACCGGCAAACACCGCTTATTCAAGTGAGTTACTCAATCAGTCTGGCCGCTATTTCTCCCTTGTTGGACTCTTAGTGGGAGTGGTGGCCGCAAGCAGTTATTATGCGTCACAGTGGGTTTTTAGTGACAGTGTAGCAATTATTATCTCTATGATAATCAGCCTGTTGCTTACCGGTGCTTTCCATGAAGATGGCTTGGCTGATATGGCCGATGGCATTGGTGGTGGCATGACACCTGAGAAGCGATTGTTGATCATGAAGGACAGTCGGATAGGGACTTACGGCGCAGCAAGTTTAGTGTTAGTCCTGTTGTTTAAATATGTGTTGTTATCCGATTTAGCCGTGAATAATCTTTCCTTTTTCTGTTTCTCTTTGTTGTTAGCCCATGGCTTGTCCAGATCCGTCGCCGCCAGCCTGATCTTTGATATGCCCTATGTCAGCGATATCGATACCAGTAAAAGTAAACCATTAGCCAATCGACAGACTGTTCTTGAGTTAGCGATGCTGCTGGCTATAGGCTGTTTGCCGCTTCTCTATTTCTCAATCACTTTGGCACTGTGGTTGTTACCAATGTTATTGCTGTTTCGCTACCTATTTAAACAGTGGTTGATGAAGCGAATTGGAGGTTTTACGGGCGACTGTTTAGGGGCAACGCAACAAATCAGTGAGATCATTATCTACTTAATGATTCTCGCTGTTGCGGTGAATTAATGAAAATACATCTACTCAGACATGGAAAGGTGGAGGGTGAGCCTGCTCTGTATGGTTCAACAGACGTAGCGGTATCCACTGAGATTATCGAACAGATGGCTCAAGCACTACAGTGTGGTGAACTCTCATTTGATGAGATAGTAAGCTCGCCTCTGCAGCGTTGCCTTGTATTGGCCGACACACTTCGTGCTGAACGTGACACCCCCATGCTAACCGACGCTGGTTTCCAAGAGATGGATTTTGGCCTTTATGATGGTCAGCCATTTGATCAGTTAAAAAATGAGTGGCAGGCGTTAGAGCAATTTTGGCAAGATCCGGCTAATCACCCCCTACCAGGCTCAGAGTCTATTGATGATTTCAGAGCAAGAGTAGTGAGGAGTTGGCAGCAACTGTTACAAAGGTATTCGAGTAATGAATCTATCGATCGGTCGATACTATTGATCACACATGGAGGGGTGATTCGGATGCTGCTCAGTCATGTTCTCGGGCTTGATTGCAGTAACCCTAAGTTGTTCAGCAACCTTAGTATTGCGAATGCCAGTGTGACGACCATAGATTATTGCGTATATCGACATGAAGGCAGTGAAGAGCGCGTCACTCGCGTTGAATCAGTGGCTTTACCCTTACAATAAAAAAAGGCATCAATGAGATGCCTTTTTATTCGTTTGGAGCTCACTCAGTATCAGTCACGGAAATTGGTGAACTGAAAAGGCTGATCCAAATCGACCTCACGAACCAATGCCATCACCGCCTGCAGATCGTCACGCTTCTTACCGGTAACACGAACCTGCTCACCTTGAATCGCCACTTGTACTTTCAGCTTGGCATCTTTGATCGCTTTGACTAACTTTTTGGCTGTCAAACTTTCAATACCTTGCTTGAAGCCAATATCTTGATGGTAAAGCTTGCCACGGTGAGTGAAATCTTTCGGATCCATAGCATTAGCATCAACACCACGTTTGGCCAAATTCGAGCGCAGAATGTCAAGAAGCTGGTTTAGCTGGAAATCAGACTCAGAAGTTAAGGTGACGACTTCACCTTTTAATTCAAAGGTGGCTTCGATCCCACGAAAATCAAAACGAGTGGATAGCTCTCTGACTGAGTTTTCTACCGAGTTTTTCAGTTCTACCGTATCGACTTCTGAGACAATATCAAATGCTGGCATAATTAATCCTTACAACGAGTTTTAATGGCTGAAGATAGCATGTCCAACATAGTGATTGTATCTTCCCAATGTAGGCACGGATCGGTGATTGATTTACCGTAAACGAGATTATCAAGGTCAGTCATCGCTTGATTTCCTTCTACGATAAAGCTCTCCGCCATAATTCCAGCCACTAGATGGCTGCCGGACGTTATTTGATTACAAATATCTTGGGCGACATCGAGCTGACGGCGGTGCTGTTTTTCACAGTTTGCATGGCTAAAATCAACGATCAAGCGCTGCGGCAAATTGAATTGCGCTAAGTTATCGCATGCAGCTGAAACCGAATCAATATCATAGTTTGGTGTTTTTCCACCACGAAGAATGATATGACCAAATGGGTTTCCAGAGGTGCGGTATACTGTCATACGTCCCTGTTTATCAGGAGAGTAGAAGTAGTGTGACGCGCTTGAGGCTCTGATAGCATCAATGGCTATTTTAGTATTACCGTCGGTTCCATTTTTAAAACCTACTGGGCATGACAGAGCTGAAGCCATCTCACGGTGGATCTGAGATTCCGTTGTACGAGCCCCAATAGCACCCCAAGTGATCAAATCTGAAATGTATTGTCCAGTGATCATATCGAGGAACTCAGTGCCTGCCGCTAAACCAAGCTTATTAATATCAAGCAGTAGCTTTCTGGCTTTATGCAAGCCATCTTCTAGAGCATAACTTCCATTAAGGTTAGGGTCTGTAATTAACCCTTTCCAACCTACAACGGTTCTTGGCTTTTCAAAATAGGTTCTCATGACGATGAACAACTCTTTTGAATAGTGCGCTTGAACAGCGGCAAGTCGAGTCGCGTAATCTAAAGCTGCTTCAGTATCGTGTACTGAGCAAGGCCCAACCACAACCAATAATCGGTCATCTTGGCCTGACAGGATAGCTTCGACCTGGCGTCGAGAGTTCTCAATATGTTCTGCAACGTCATTGGTTAATGGATGAGCTGCGTTTAATTCAGCTGGAGTAGGCATCGGGCCTAGAGGCTGCGTTCTTAATTCATCTGTTTGTAAAGGCATAGTTTTTTTATCGCAAAGAATGCGCCTGTTATTCATTTGACATACACCCGTGTACGATAACGGAAATGACGACACTAATAAACAACTAAAAAGAGAGGAATTTCTCTGTTAAGACTTGAGTTGTCCTTCTTGACTCGGTATGTTCAATGTATAGAAAAACAATTTATCTTCAGTTTGTCGTCATGGAGCACTATGGAATACGGAATTCACTCAGAGTTTATCGAAATAGGCAGTTTGCCTGAGTTCGGTCAATCCTCATCTAACAGCGCGACGCTATATGTCTCCCTTGCTGGATTAATTCAAGAAAAAGTCTTTTATCACCCTAAAGCGGCGTTAGAGCAGGATGGGTTATCTGAACTAGAAAAACAGACGTTAGAAACCATGGTTGAGCATATTGGTAATCCAGTAGAACATTTTGTCTCAACGTTAGTGTCTGGAATTGAAGACGCTATCACCTCGCAACATACCTTGGTTAAAGTGTGCTTATCTGATGAAGATAGTTTTACGTTTTCTGCCTTATTAGGTGGAAAATGTGAGTCTGAAGAGAGAAACCCTCTGTTGGGCGTTCGCGGGGTGTCGCGTTTTGCTAGTGAGGCCTATGCGGAGTGCTTTGTGCTTGAGTGTGAAGTGATTAAACGCTTGATTGCTAATAATAGCAACTTGGGTGTAGAGGTTGTGGTTCCTTTTGTACGCACTCTCAGTGATGCCGCGACGATCATTGATCGCCTAGCAGAGCAAGGTTTAGCTAGGGGGCGTAACGGTTTAAAAATTAATTATGTGTGTGATGTTCCCGCCGCTGCGATGAACTCAGAGAAGTTACTTCAATATTTTGATGGTTTGGTGATTAACAGTGATAACTTAGCTCAGTTAATCTTAGGCGTTGATAAATCGAATGAGTCCCTCTCTTATCTTTATGACCCGCAAAATGAAGCGGTGATTCAGTTGATTTCTCAAGCAGCAAGAGCGGCATGTGCGGTCAATAAACCGGTACTATTACTCTCTGACGACCTAGTCAGTTACCCAAAACTTCAAGAGCAATTGATTGAAGCTGGTGTGAAAAACATTGTCATTACAAGCTAATTAGAAATGAATAAACCCTAAAGCCAGCCTAGTTGCTGGTTTTTTATTTGGAGTGAATAATGCCTCAGACAATCAGTGTATTAGGGAGTGGATGGTTAGGTTTTCCTCTAATCAAGCGGTTAATCGCAATGAACCAATACACCCTCAAAGCATCCTGCCGTTCATTGGATAAGTATCATCAACTCGCCGCCCTTGAGGTAGACGCCTTTCAATTTGATATTGAAGAAGATCAGGCTCTGGATGACCGATTTTTTTCTAGTGAGACGTTGATTGTGAATATCCCGTCTAGAGGCTTGGATGGTTATAAAGCCTTGGTTGATAAGATCAGTGCCTCTAACATTAAACGGGTGATATTAGTTAGCACCACTTCGGTCTATCTTGATGACAAAGAGATCGTCACAGAGAGTGATGACGTGGATACCAGCAGTGTTCGTTATCAGATTGAGCAGACGTTTGAAAAACAGAGCGCTTTTGACACGTTAACACTTCGCTTTGCTGGTTTAATAGGGCCTAATCGACACCCAGGCCGATTTTTTAAGCCAGGGAGAGTGGTGGCAAATGCTCAAGCCCCTGTAAATATGTTGCATTTGGATGATGGTATTGGAATTATCCTAGCGGCGCTAAACAAACCATCCCTAAGTGGGGTGTTGAATTGTTGCTCTGACACTCATCCAACCAAACATCATTTCTACTCACAAGCTTGCGCTCAGTTAGGAGCCACTCCTCCAGAATTTCATCAAGCGGATGGAGTAAAAGGCAAGATCGTTTGCAATACTAAAGTAAAACAGCAGTTAGATTACTGTTTCTCTCACCCTGATTTGATGCAGATTACCTTTTAATCTGATTCACATTACCTAACTGATGAGATAGGATCCGCCCCTAAGTGCATTTTAAATTTGATAGTGAGCCAATAATGAGTGAGCAAGAGTTCGGCAGTGACAATGAACATGAAGAGTACATTGAAGTTGAAGCTGAAGAGGTGGTTGTCTCTTGTCAGCCAATTGAGCTGTATAAAGTGCTTAAAATTGCCAACCTTGTGAGTGGTGGTGGCGAAGCCAAGATGCTTATTGCGGATGGCTACGTTGCGGTCAACAGTGAGATTGAGTTAAGGAAGCGTTGTAAGCTTTACGATGGTGATGTGATTGAGTTTAATGGCGCTTTTTATGTTGTGATGTGCGATCAACCGATTGGTGAAGCCAAACCAAAGCCGGAGGTAATTGAGCATTTGGACGCACCCAAACAGCATAATAAGCCGAGTAAGAGCAACAAGAAAAACAGTTCTAAAAAGAAAAGCGAAAAGAAAGAGAAAGAAGTGACTAAAGAGAGAGATGGCTCAACAGGGCGCTTTACGATTGATTTCTAAGCGAATACTTAGTAATAAAAAGACACCCTGTCACTTTCTGTTAGGCTTTTGGAGAAATTTGCTCAATATCGACAATTTTTGAACGATTGACGATTATTTTCCAACGGTAGAGCTCTACATTTTTGTCGTCTGTGGTCTCTTTGATCACTAGGTTAATTAGGTGGCGCTTTTCTACCGCCTCTTTACTGACTTGTCCTTCGTTAAGCAGATAGATCTTTTGCGACCCTTTCTCCATTAACCGTGAGAGAGGGCGAAGATCGACATTCATGCTCTCTCGCGTCTGCTCATAACCACTCATAAACTTAGTAATGGCCATTTTAGTCTGGCTTTTATAGTGAAGGATAACCTCTTCACGTTGAGAGACTCTGCGCTTTCGTATTGACTGCACATCTTCAGCGAGGTTTGAGAAGGATTGATACTCTAACCATTCAAGCTTACGACCAATTTGCTTTCCCGATGTTGGGTCGGAATAGACTTTTCTCCATTTAGGTTTGCCTTTTTGGATCCAACGCCACATGGCATCTCTTAAATCGTCTTTAAAAATCTCACGAATGGCATAGATAAATGAAATGGCAAAAATAAAGGAGACGGTGATCTCACCTAATAGTCCTCGTGCCTGAATAATCATCAAACTGACAAATAACATCACAAAGGCAGTCGCACTCCCTTTCACCATACGCTGAACATTTCGTCCCATCGAATTGGTTTTCTCTTTCAACACAATCGGAAATTCGATCAAACGTCGAGATAAACGCATTTTATTGGACATTCGAGTCAGATCAGCGCGGGCTTTTTGAGAGTTATAACTTTTATCTAAGCGATAGTTGTGCTCTTTTTCACATATCTCAATCAGACGGTTTCTAATTTCAGCGTTACTTTTACTTCGAGGCAGGTGAGCCACTAACGAGAGAAACTTCTGCTCGGTATACCAAGAGAGATAGTTATCAATATTGGCGTAGTAGCGTTTGAGTTGATCTTCGTAGGGCACACTTCGGCGTAAACGTTTTAGGATATCTAGAGCGAGAGAGATAACCTCTTCAAACTCTTCACTAGTGATCTCTTCTTGATCACCTTTGGTTAACTCATCGGATGATTTTTCCAATGCGAGGGCGTACTGATAGGCGTATAAGCTCAAACTTAAACGGTATTGTTCCGATGACAGTCGACCTCGTTGTGCTAAACGACTGTGTACCAAAGGGAGATGATTTTGGTTACTGAAATAAGTACGGTGTCCGGAGATCGAGTTGTAGTAAAAATCAGACTCAGAGAGAATGTCGGGCGATAAACCGAGCTCACCGGGAACAAAGAGAAAAAATTCTAACGTCTGTTGTTTGGTTTCATCAACAATATGAGAGATTTTAAGAGACAACCCATCTTTCTTATCTACTGTAATCAATAACTGTGCCTCCAAATTTAGATTTATGTTTCAATATATCAGATATTTGTGTCAAATTTTTACATGAGCAAAAAAAGATGCAAACTTTTGATTAATCGCTAGCGAAAGGTGTGCGTAGATCACGTATAATCTCTGCATATTAGAATTTGAGACAGATAAAATGATTAAAATTGGTCAGAACAACTCGTTTGAAGTCGTCAAGGTAATGGACTTTGGTGTATTTTTAGACGGTAAAGAGTTTGGTAATATCTTACTTTCATCTCGCTATGTGCCTGAGAACACTAAGTTGGGCGATCAAGTTGACGCATTTATCTTCTACGATTCAGAAAGTGAAGTAGTCGCAACAACAGAAACACCGATTGCTCAAGTTGGCCAATGGGGTGTGATGAACATTGTTGGTGCCAACAGCTACGGTGCATTTGCAGATTGGGGGATTGTTAAAAAAGATCTTTTGATCCCATTCAGTGAGCAGATTAACCGATTGGTTGAAGGCCAAAATGTGCTGGTGTATGTCTATACCGACAACGCTTCTGGCAGAATTGTCGGCACCACTAAATTTAACCGTTACCTTGACAAAACCGCAGTGAACTACCAACCGGGTCGAGAAGTGGATCTGTTGATTGCTGAAATCACCGATCTTGGCTACAAAGCGATCGTGAATGGCGAACACTGGGGCTTAATTTTTAAAACTGAAGCGTATGGCAAGTTATTCATTGGTAAGAAGCTGAAAGGCTATATTAAAAATGTCCGCTCGGATGGAAAAATCGACCTCTCTTTACAAAAACTTGGTACAGAGAAAATGGATGATCTGAGTGAGAAAGTGATGAGCTCATTAGAGAAAAAAGATGGCTTTATCCCAGTCAGCGACAAATCAAGCCCGGAAGAGATCTTTGCGGTTTTCCGCACCAGTAAAGGCACCTTCAAAAAAACCATCGGCGGTTTGTATAAGCAAGGTTTGATTACCATTGAAAAAGAGGGCATTCGCCTGGTTGATAAATCAGAGTAACCTCTTTGGTGACTACTTTTTATTCATATATGGCCCTGGTTGTGGGGTCATCTTTCGATACTGCTTCATTTCTTTACTGCCTGCTACTACTCCCCAAACATACCGCTTAACTCCCATAGAACTTATTTACATGCTGTTTACTGCAAACATGACGAGACACAATCTGATAATCACCTGACTTATTGGTTTGGGTATTAATGTGAGTTCTTGTTAACTTTCAATGCCTAAGAAGTGTAATGTGAAAACTGGCTAGGTATAGTGGCATTAACAATGGATGCGAGTCAGTGAGAGTTCGATGTGTAATCAATGAAAACACTGAAGTCGAAATATTGATGTAGGTGCTTGAGGTGTCTGTCCCATTAGGGTTTTCGTAAAAAAGAAATTGCTAGGGCAGAAGAGGCTTATGACTCTTATGATGAAGATGCGTCACCTTTTGAAGATACGAGATACGGAAAAGAACGAGAAAGTATTGATACTGTATTAAACGACCCATCAGGAGAAAACAGGGCAGAGCAACTCGAAAAAATATACAGCACCTTTGAACTGATTGCCGATTTCACACCGGTTGTGGGTGATGCAAAAGGGTTTGCCGAAGCCGAAAGTGGTTTTGATTATTTGCTTGCCGGCGTAGGGGTCGTTCCTTTGGCTGGTGATTTAATAAAAAAAGCAGCTAAAGCATTTGATGCCGGTGATATTGAGCTTGCACAAGATTTATTGATTCAAGCTAAAAAGGAGTTAACGAACAATCCTAAGTTATTGGATTATCAGCCAACCAACAGCAATACTCAGTTGACAGGGGGAACTGATAAATCGGTAGGTGACTTGGCAAATGCCCCACCAAAGCATACTGACTTAGGAAATGGAAAGGTAGAGGGGCCTAGAGGTGGAATTTCTGATTACACAGGAATAAAAGATAAAGATGGGAATTTGGTTTATGAACGTGAGAAAGGTGGTTATTTTACCGTTGACCCAATCAGTGGAAAGCAAACTTCGATAACTACACCGGATGAATTAAGGCAATTAGGATCGTTACAAGAATTTAGGCAAGTACATCAAAAAGCGGTTGATGATATTAGTAATGTATTTAGCAATTCAGGACATAAATTTAACCCTGAAGTGACATTGCAGGCTGGTGATATAAATAGTACTCGAGCGCGTGCCGATGGGATATTATCAGGCGGTGAGCATAATGGTATCATTGAAACCCCTGAGGGCTTTCAAGCATTTGACTTGAATGGAAACATGCTTGATAACATCCCATTAGACAGTAAAGGTAGAGCCATAGTGGAAGTAAAAACCGGTAAGGCATCTTGCTCAAGTAACCAGAGTTGTGTCTATAGTGAGGCCATTCTTGGTAATGCAGTGGGAAAAGGTGAAAACGCAGTAACAGCTGGTCTAAAACATAATACTCCTGCACCCGATTCAGTAGTTATTTTAAGGAAACTATAATGAGTGAGACGAATACTCCTATTTCGCCCAAACAGGATTTACTTTCTTTATGTAAGGAGATTGCTAAAGAATTCGAAGGGTGGAGTTATACCGCAGGCACTTTTAAATATAAATCTTTGAAACATACAGAATTACAAATTAAAACATTTTGGAGTTTTAATGGCCTTAGAGGGACGATCGCTCCTGCAGTGTGCATTAAAAACAAAAAAATTGAAAAACTCTATCATGAAATTACTGGTGAAGTGCCGAACAGTTGGGATTGGACCTTTCTCTTGCATCATGAACAACAACGCCCAGAGAAGTATCATTCAGCTCGCTATCACATATTTAGACACCGAAATTCTATGGGGAATCACGGTTGGGAGAAATATTATTTAACTTTAGAACAAGCGCCAGAATTCATACGGGCTGTATTGCAAGATGGTATTGATATTATTGAACAACAGTACCATTTAGATTCTGAGCGTACGTTACTTGGAAACCTTCCTGAGGAGTATCATACAGTCGTGGCTGGAACATATTGTCAACTCTATGAGGAAGGTGAAGGCATAAAATACTGCTTGGCGAGAATTTTGTTAGGAGATTTTGATTACGTCGAGCGTTATTATCGTGATGAAATTAAAACTGTGCAAACAAAGTGTAAAGAGGACTTAGAAAAAATACTAGCAGTCTTGCCTGAATTAAAAAAAAGGGATTTTAAAGTTAGTGAAAACCTAAAGGGAGAAAACCTAAAGGGACAGACATCCGATAAAAAAGTAGAAATCGCAGCGAAGCGAAACCTCAACCGATAAAGGCATACCCATTTTTTATGTTATCGGAGTGGATTTGATATCTAAAAGCATCGAGAACCTAAAGGGACATATATGGTCACCTCGCTAAATGCAAGGCAATGTTCTTTTTCTTAATCACTGTTGATGTCTACATATTGTCGGCCATTGTTGTGGGTAAACAGCAGTGGTTCACGGTCTTGCGACATATATCCGGCGTCTTTATGGCATTCATTTTACCGCGCCCTAATGAGATACAAATTGACGTCTTATCC
>NZ_JAKJSQ010000093.1:0-11737 GCF_050337105.1 Aliivibrio kagoshimensis | reverse complement strand
AATTTATGGTCATAATTGTTAATGGATCTAATTGTTCCAATATTAATCCTCCTTTTAACTTGCTGTTATAAAACAAAAACTGTGCTTGTTATTTAAATGTTACTTAATTGCGATTGAAAAATAAGTAAATATATTAGATTAGATTTAATTTATTAAGCTAAAGGTTAARTATAACTAAGTCAGGAGGAATGAAGCGATTTCGCATGAGGGAAAACGTTTCCATTAATACTGTTTTGATCACGTTTTTAATGAATTTAATAGACGTATAATCAGTTCCGACTGGTCAGGATGAACAAGTTTTGCTCGACCGCTCCCTACTATTATTAAAACAATCAATATTATTGCAAGGATAACTCCATGAAAAAGTTAACTTTATTAGCTACTTTATGCGCAGGAATGGCATTTGGTACTTCAGCGGTAGCAGATACAAAGCTTGGTTTTACTGTATACAAGTACGACGATAACTTTATGGCGGTTGTTCGCCAGGCAATTGAAAAAGAAGCGTCTTCAGATGACAGCGTGAAGTTGTTAATGAACGATTCGCAAAATAGCCAATCAATGCAAAATGACCAAATTGATATTCTGCTAGCTCGTGGCGTTAAAGCACTTGCAATCAACCTCGTGGATCCAGCAGCAGCACCTGTTGTTATCAAAAAAGCGAAAATGGATAACGTGCCGGTTGTTTTCTACAACAAAGAACCATCAGCAGCAGCAATGGCGAGCTACGATAAAGCGTATTACGTTGGTACCGATTCAAAAGAGTCTGGCATCATTCAAGGTGAGTTAGTGGGTAAGCAGTGGGCTGCAAATCCTAAATGGGATCTTAATGGCGATGGAAAAATCCAGTACGCTCTTCTTAAAGGCGAACCTGGACACCCAGATGCTGAAGCTCGTTCATCATATGTAATCTCTACACTAAACGACAAAGGTGTTGGTACTGAGCAGCTTCATCTTGATACGGCAATGTGGGATACCGCAATGGCGAAAGATAAGATGGATGCATGGGTTTCTGGTCCAAATGGCAATAAAATCGAAGTCGTTATCGCCAACAACGATGGCATGGCTATGGGTGCTGTTGAGTCGCTAAAAGCGGCAGGTAAAACAGATATCCCAGTCTTCGGTGTTGATGCGCTAAGTGAAGCGATTGCAATGGTACGTTCTGGCCAAATGGCAGGTACAGTACTGAATGATGCAACAAACCAAGCGAAAGCAACGTTTGAACTAACGCGTAACTTAGCAAACGGTAAGTCTGCAACTGAAGGGACTGATTGGAAACTGGTAAATAAAGTCGTTCGTGTTCCATATGTTGGTGTTGATAAAAGCACACTTAAGTAAGTAAATGCTGATTGAGACAGGGCAGGTACTCTGTTCTGTCTCCAACCTTTGGTTAATTCGAATATGACAAATACTATGAATAATGAATTTTTGTTAGAAATGACAGGGATTAGTAAAGAGTTTCCAGGTGTGAAAGCGCTGGATAAAGTTAACCTCAAAGTAAGACCTCACTCAATCCATGCTCTCATGGGTGAGAATGGGGCCGGTAAGTCCACACTGCTTAAGTGTCTGTTTGGCATCTACGAAAAAAATGAAGGTGAGATTGTTTTTCTTGGCAACAAGGTCAACTTTGAATCTTCTAAGCAAGCACTTGAAGCGGGTGTGTCAATGGTACACCAAGAGCTTAACCAGGTGCTGCAATGTACGGTAATGGACAACATTTGGCTTGGCAGATACCCAAAGAAAGGGTTGTTTGTTGATCATGAAAAAATGTACACCGAAACCCAAAAAGTGTTTGAAGAGTTAGATATCAACATTGATCCTAAAGTCAAAGTTGCTACGTTATCTGTCTCTGAAATGCAGATGTTAGAGATTGCCAAAGCGTTCTCATACAATGCAAAAATCGTCATCATGGATGAGCCTACGTCATCGTTGAGCGAAAAAGAAGTGAGCCACCTTTTCAAAATAATCAAAAAATTGAAAGAGAAAGGGTGCGGTATTGTTTATATCTCTCACAAAATGGAAGAGATCTTCTCCATTTGTGATGAGATCACCATTCTTCGAGATGGAGTATGGATTGAAACGCGACCATTAGAAGGTCTGGATATGGACCAGATCATCGGTAAGATGGTTGGTCGTGAACTGACGCAACGTTTCCCTGAAAAAACCAACGTACCTAAAGAGACCATTTTAGAGGTCAGCAATCTAACATCACTTAATCAACCCTCTATTCAAGATGTCAGCTTTGATCTGCATAAAGGTGAGATCTTAGGCATTGCCGGTTTGGTGGGCGCGAAACGTACAGACATCGTGGAATCACTATTTGGTATTAGAGAGCGCAGCGGGGGTGAGATTAAACTCCACGGCAAAAACGTTGCGAATAAAGATGCTCATGAAGCGATTAATAACGGCTTTGCACTGGTTACCGAAGAGCGTCGTTCTACCGGCATCTACAGTAACCTAGACATTACGTTTAACTCGTTAGTGGCCAATGTTGAAGAGTATAAAACCAAAAGTGGTTTGCTCAGTGATAAGAAGATGAAGAGCGACACTCAGTGGGTAATTGACTCCATGAGTGTGAAAACGCCCTCACATCAAACCAATATCGGCTCACTGTCTGGTGGTAATCAGCAGAAGATCATTATTGGTCGTTGGTTATTGACTCGCCCAGAAATTTTGATGCTAGATGAACCGACACGAGGCATCGATGTTGGGGCAAAATTCGAAATTTATCAGCTGATATTAGACCTTGCCAATAAAAACAAAGGCATTGTGATTATCTCGTCGGAGATGCCAGAGTTACTCGGCATAACCGATCGTATTTTGGTGATGAGTAATGGCCGTGTTGCGGGCATTGTTGAAACTAAAAATACCTCTCAAAATGAAATTCTCGCATTAGCATCACGCTATTTATAAGGACACCACCATGGAAACATTAAAAAGACTCAGCATGATGCGTTACCTCAAAGAAGGGGGGATTTACGCGGTACTGTTTATTCTATTAGCCATTATTGTGATTCAAGAGCCCTCGTTCTTGAGCATGAGAAACTTCAGTAACATCCTGACTCAATCATCGGTTCGAATCATCATCGCGCTGGGTGTCGCCGGATTGATTGTTACCCAAGGTACCGATCTATCAGCGGGTCGCCAAGTCGGTTTAGCTGCAGTACTCTCTGCGACCTTGTTGCAAGCCGCTGATAACGTGAACAAAGTGTTCCCTGAGTTGGGTGAAATCCCAATTATCGGTGTGATTGTTATTGTTTGTGCTGCTGGTGCCATCATAGGTTTGGTCAACGGTATCATTGTGGCATACATGAAGGTAACCCCCTTTATTGCCACCTTGGGTACGATGATCATTGTATACGGCATTAACTCACTCTACTTTGATACCGTAGGCGCATCACCTATCGCAGGTTTTGATGAGCGTTTCTCTGAATTTGCACAAGGGTTCATTCGCCTTGGTGACTTTAGATTGTCGTATCTGACCTTCTACGCGGCGATTGCAATCGTGTTTGTTTGGGTGTTGTGGAATAAAACGGTATTCGGCAAAAACATCTTTGCCATTGGTGGTAACCCTGAAGCGGCAAAAGTCTCTGGGGTAAACGTTCCAGTCACCTTGCTTAAAATTTACGCGTTATCAGGTGTGTTCTATGCGTTCGGCGGTATGTTAGAAGCGGGACGAATTGGTAGTGCAACCAACAATTTGGGTTTCATGTATGAGCTTGATGCGATTGCAGCCTGTGTGGTAGGTGGGGTCTCATTTGCCGGTGGTGTTGGACGTGTATCTGGCGTGGTAACGGGTGTACTTATCTTCACCGTGATTAACTACGGTATGACCTACATTGGTGTCAGCCCGTACTGGCAGTACATCATCAAAGGTAGCATTATCATCTTTGCGGTTGCACTGGACTCAATGAAATATGCAAACAAAAAGTAATCGTGATTAAGACACACAACGAAGGCAAAGAGGTTAACTCTTTGCCTTTTTTTTTACGGTATGACTTGTTGTTAAAAACGAAAGACTTGAAGCGATAAACTGAAGTGATCAAAGGAGAGAATATGTCTTTTAAAGGGAAAATATTTGCACTGTTTGGTTTGATTGTGGTGCTAGCCATATTTACCTCCTATTTGAGTGCCAATTACTACATCAGCAGCTATATCTATGAGAGCAGCGTTAACAATACGGAAAACCAGCTGAAATTGGTGCGTGATAAGCTGTCAGACGACATGACCAATATTGAAGTGTTGGCCAAAAACATTGATACCGGATCAGCGGGTCTGGACGAGTTAGAAAAAGAGTCAGGCTTCTTTAGAATCAATAAAGTGATTCAAGGCATGGTGTTTACCGATCATGGTACGGAGACCGATCCGGCGATCACAGGACCATTACTAAAAAGTTTAGAGGATGCGCAAGGTAAGCTGACGATCAGTGACATTATGCTTGAAGAAGAACGCGCCATCCTTTCTGTTATTATTCCTGGGGAAAATGGACGCGGAAACCTATTTTTCTACGATCTAAGTAGCACTAAAGCGCTGTTGAAATCATCCACAGCCGAAGGCACCTATCTTGAGCTGAAAGATGCAGCAGGGACGATGCTGTTCAGCAATAAAGTAGAAGGGGATCTGATTCAAGTCGATCATAGTGTCAACGTGGGTGACAAGCAGTGGTTACTTACCGGTTATATTGATAAAGCCTTCATTCAAAGTAAAACCAACAGCATTAATCAATCCATGACCATAGCTCTGATTGGTTCAGGATTAATACTGATGATGATCAGTATTGTGTTGGTCAGAATCGCTTATCGTCCGATTGAAAACCTACGAGCAGTTGTCAGTGATTTAGCGGCTGGTGAAGGAGATTTAACTCGCCGTTTAGAAGTAAAAAGCCGCGACGACTTAGGTCAAATTGCCGAGGGGATTAATCAGTTTACCCAAAGCTTACAAGATTTGATGCTGGCAGTAGCGAACTCTTCCAAACAGTTGGGCGATGGGGTTGACCATATCAAACAGAATGCCAGCCTAAACCATGAATTAATGCTCAATCATGTTCAAGAGTCCGAACAAGCAATGACCGCAGTGACTGAAATGAGTGCCACAGCTGACTCCGTTGCCCAAAGTGCACTGTCAGCGGCGCAGTTGACGCAAGATTCAAGTGACCAAGCAGAGAGTTGTAAGTTGCTCGTTCAACAATCTGTTGCGACCATCAATGATCTGGTGGAAGATGTAGACAGCATGTCAGACTCTATCACGACCCTTAACGATGACATCAGCGAAATTGCCAATGTATTAAGTGTGATTGGCGGTATTGCCGAACAAACCAATCTACTGGCACTGAATGCGGCGATTGAAGCTGCTCGTGCTGGAGAGCAAGGTCGAGGTTTTGCCGTCGTGGCCGACGAAGTGAGAACTCTGGCAGATCAAACCCAAAAGAGTACGAAAGAGATCAACAACATGCTGCTTAAACTGCAGCATGGTACCACCAATGTGGAAGACGCGATGCACAAAACCAAAGAGGGATGTAACAAATCAACGCAAGCCGCGGAAAAAAACACCACCACATTAGATACCATGATCGGCTCGATTGTTGAGATCAACGCCATTAATGCACAGATTGCCACCGCCGCCGAAGAGCAGAGTGTCACCACCAATGAGATTGCACGAAACATGACGAGTATTCAGTCCGTTGTGGTTGAGTTGGAACAAAATGGGGTACAAACTCAAGACCGAGTCATTCATATCGAGCGTTGTAAATCGGATTTAGGTTCGGTGGTCAGCCACTTTAAATTGAGCTAACTGGAAAAGGTGTTAGGTTTTTACAGTGAAGAGCTCGTGAAAGCCGTTGAATAGTCAATGTGAATTGTTATAGTAACTTTTATTATTTAAATGTATGAGTAACTTATGTCAGTCGAAATTTGGTTAGCGTTTGTCGTGGCCAGTTCTGTGTTAACCATTATTCCAGGACCTTGCGTTCTTCTTGTGGTTAGTCAGGCATTGACTAAAGGGATGTCTGCGGCAGTGAAATGTATCATGGGTGACATTCTTGGAGGTGTCGCTTTGATGCTGCTTTCACTGATGGGCGTCGGGGTGATCTTGGCCGCGTCGGCAACCCTGTTTAGTATCTTCAAATGGTTAGGTGTTATTTATATGGCCTATTTGGGCTATTGTCAGATTGTCGAAGCTAAAAACAGCAAAACTGAACAGAGTGAGCAACGCCTAACATCATCATCAATGGGCAGTTTCAAAGCAGGTTTTTTTGCCTCGCTTCTGAATCCTAAAGCCATCATCTTTTACATGGCATTCTTACCGCAGTTTATGAACCCAGAAAACAGTGCGTTTTTACAATTTTCGATACTGATCGTGACATCTTCTGCTGTAGTCGGAGTGATTCTATTTGGCTATGCTCTTGTTGCAGCCCGTGCTCGAAAAGCCTTTCAAAGTGCACGTTCACAAAGATACTTTGGCTACTCTGGTGGTAGCTTTTTACTTGGCAGTAGCCTCTTTATGGCCAGTACGACGAGATAGAGTTAACGATGAAAAAAAGAATAACAGCCTGCAGTCTTCCATTAGGCAGCATCATTGAAACCAAACAGCACAACGCCTACTTTTCCGATTCATATCGATTCAGCTCTCCTTTTCCTGAGAGAACGGCGCTTGAGGTGTGGCTTGCACATATGGCGACCATACCGAATTGGGTGAAGCGATTAATGACATTGCGAAATCAGCTCGTCTCAAAGTTAGGTTTAAAAAACTTGGGGCAAATTGATGATTTAGAGAGTGGCAAGGCGGCCAAAGCGTATCAAGCCGGTGATAAAGTGGGCATCTTCACGCTGCTCTCTGTGAGCGATGGTGAGATCATTCTTTGCGATTCTGATAAACATCTGGATGTGCAAATATCAGTCTATAAAGAGAAGCAACAAAACGATGTGGTGACCATCTCTACAGTGGTGCATGTTCACAACCTACTAGGTAGGGTATACATGTTGTTTGTTACCCCAGCCCATAAGATGATTGTGCCTGCGACGATACGCCGAGCGGAGTTCCAATGAATTAATCATCAAGACTGGTTTCTTTATGTAGATCAATATTGACGCCACTAATGTCTCGTAAAATATTAAATCATAAATCGCATTATTGTATTTTTTATTAAGCCAGGAGGGCGAAATGAAATATTTAACGTTTATGATTTCTTTTCTAGTTTCAACCATATTATCGGCGGCTCCGTCATACACCCCCGAACAAGAGAAGCAGGTGGCGTTCTGTAGTGGCTTGCTGACTGGCTACCACGCTGACAGCGGTGGGAGCATGATGAAATATTTGATTGAAATAGCCAGACCAACCGATAGATATCATTACATCCTAGTTAGAGAATTTGACAGAGGAGTCGGCTTTGTAAATGGTTGGCATAGGGGCTGTAAGAGTCAGAAAAATTGTGATGAAACCTCGTTATCAGATGGAGCCACAAACGCTTGGAAACACTTTAAATGCGGCGATTATGGGCTAGATAATACTTTTAAAACCCCAACAACCACTGAAATCACAGCGCCTAAAGAGAAGAAGCAGTCAGCTAAAATTGGCACACAAACAGACGATGAACCCTGTACCTGTGTGTTTAACAAAAACAGAATGTGGAATCCGGAAAAAGTACTGTGGAAAGAACAGTACTGGAAGTGCTCAATCTATAAAGATGATGGCACCTGTTCAGAAGTATCCATCATTACTGAAGAGTCAGAATAGGTTGTAGATTAACGAATTCGTATGAAATGATTTTGCACTATGGTGTCGAGAAATGTCACACTGCTCTCCAGTGAAAAATTGAGCGGTGTGGCAAGGTTGCCAAACAGTGGAGAGCCGCCACCCAGCAAAATCGGCATGGTGGTAATGGTCATCTCATCAATCAAGTCCTCTTTTAAAAAGCTCTGAATGGTCACGCCACCATCAATGTAGAGCTCTTGGAATCCTTTCGCGTTAATCTCTTTAAGTACATGACTTAGTTCACCGTGAACCAAGAATACTTTGTCTTCATAACCTGCGGGCACACGGGTTAAGGTGTTGCTTAATACAAACATTGGCACGTTGTATGGCCAATCAATATCAAACCCCAACACGGTTTCGAATGAATTTCGTCCCATCACCATGGCGTCGATGCTGTTAGAGAAATCGTTATACCCCATATCCAAACCATCAGGGTTCGGTACCGCGTGCAGCCAATCAAGCCCCCCGTTTTTGTCGGCAATGTATCCATCTAGGCTGGTGGCAATAAAGACACGGTTAGACATGGTTCTCTCCAATAGAAATAAAAGCGTTGAACCAAATATTACAGCGCAAACAACGAAAAAGCACTGTGTATTTATACAGAAAAAGAAGGTGCATACTTTCTGCAAATTAAAGCCTACTTTCTACAAATGAAATTTATAACCTTGCGGTAAGTCACTAATTTTTAAAGGTATGCGTGTTACTCTGTTATATTGCCAACCTTATATTATCCCTCATGTTTGATATAATCGATATAGAAATCTGATAGTGTGTCTAAATTATGCAATYAATTATGAATAAAGAAATTAAGCAGATATTTAAGCTAGATGAAAAGAGGTTTGGTGGTTTTGTTAATGTTTTAGTACCTAAATTCGATCTCATTGGTAAAAAGTCTTCGTCCAAATATATATTTAAGAATCAAGACGGGACGAGTGTTACCGTAAAATCAATGAGAGATGTTTTAAATGGTCATAATACTATTTTGAACCCTGTGGTACGAATAGAAGTCGAGTATTTTAATATTGGTGATAAACTTTCTCATTWTGCAAAAGTTACTTTTGATAAACGAAGTAATCGAATAGAAGTATGTGTAGACTCGGTCGATTCTGAGTTCACGAAAGAAGTGTTCAGTGGTTTAGAAAAGCAAGCTATAAGAGTAAAACATGCAGATACAATTTATAATATTAGAAAGCTCATTAAGTTTGCTGGTTTGTCATTACCCGTGTTCATAGCATGTTATTTATCAATAGAGTCGTTTGGTGGAGTCGGTGTGCTTTCAGCCTATTTATCAAAAGATTTCATACTGTCTCATGCACAAGGTACTAAATTTTACATGTTTAGTGGCTCATTGTTATTCATTCTATATTCAATAATCAGTTTATTGAAAACATCTGTAGGATCATTGTTCCTATGGGGGGATCAAATAGAGGAACTTGAAAAAATACATATCAAAAGAAGTCTGTGGACTAACGTTTGCCTTGGTTCGTTAGGTGCAGGTTTTGTAGTTAGCACTCTTTCTTATTTGTTAACAACAATATAACAAAAAAAGAATAGGGTGGTGCTGAACAAGCCCGAAGCCCTTCTCTATATAGTAAATTGTAAAGTTTGCGTTGCTGGGGTTTTTATTTACATCCAGAAGTTAGCCTATTTTCACCATAATTATCGTCATCCCTCCTGATTCTTTAGTTCGCGCCATTATCCTTATTCTATTCGCCTTGTTGCACGATGCTTTACAGTGGGTGGCGTTGCTAAAGGCGTGAAAAAAAGCGCCATCAATAACAGTTGAATGCGAAGCCGTAAGGCTTTGGCATTTCCACGTAAAAAACCATAATCTCGAACCCGTTGTAGCCCTTTGGGCAAAACATGCTGCAAGATGAGCCACAAAAACTTTAGGGTTGGCAGAGTGCGTGTTTTAGTGGCTTGAGTTTGGCCTTCTTTATAACGGAAGGTCACGCTGCTACTGCTGATATCTACAATCTCCTTATCTGACAGAACTCCCCGATATAAATAGCGTGATAAATATTGCAAAGCAGGCAATCCATATCCTACTTTTCGGCAATCGACGACCCACTTCTTTGGTACAGAAACGGGCAATGAAAGTTTCTCATGTAGTTGAATAGTCTCCAGCATTCTGGCTCGCCAGACGTTGGCCAATGCGAACGCATTGAACAGATAGTCACTGCTCCCTTTTAACCACACTCCCTTACCTGAGTCATAACCGCCTCCTGCGACGATAACGTGCAGGTGTGGATGTAAATCGCGCCGCCGACTGTGAGTATGCAGCACAATGGTAAATCCCAATTCGCCTTTTGTGTTTCGAGCAGCGAAGCTTTTGAGCACAGAAGCCGCAACAGAAAACATCGATTGATAGAGTGCTTTGGCGTTTGAGCGCGCCAACGCTCGAAGCTCATAGGGCAGGGTAAAAGTCACCATAAAATAGGGCACAGGTAGCAGTTTTTGTTGCTGTCTTTCAAGCCAATCGGAAGTGGTGCGTTGTTGGCATTGAGGGCAGTGCCGATGGCCACAAGAGAGTGGTTGGCTGTCATCATGATGACAGTATTGGCAGTGCCATTTTGAGCGGCCTTGTTGTTCTGTTTTACAGTTAAGCATGGCACGAATTGCGCGGCGACTCTCTTGCGAGAGTTGATGACGATACGCTTGCTCAAACTCTCGGTGTTGCTGGCGAAGTAACTCAATAAAGGTGCTCATTGCAAACTCCAATCTAGAATTAATCGGTCAGCCAACTGATTAATGGCAATGGCCGCATCACGCTGCTTTATTTGCGTTAATTGGGTGTAACGCGCAGTCGTATTGAGGCTTGCATGACCGAGTAAAGCTTGAAGAGAGCGTAAATCGAGCCCTTTTTCGAGCAGATGAGTGGCAAAGCAGTGGCGCAAGGAGTGTGGGCTGATGAGTTTATTAATATGGCAATCTCGCAGTACCTGTTTGATGGCTTTTTGTATTCCTCCTTTATCCATCGGAGCGTTTTTTCCATTGCCAAGTCCTGGAAAAATTAACCGAGCATGATGGTGTGTTTGCCAGTGCTGGCGAAGTGCAATCAGTGTACGGTTTGGTAAGGGTACAAGGCGGTCTTTACCGCCTTTGGCGTTGCGGATATGTGCTTGCATGGTTGCACTGTCAATATCATGAACGGTGAGATTCAACCCTTCACTGAGGCGTAATCCCATGCTGTACAGCGTGAGAAAAAACACCTGATAACGTTGCTTCTTAGTGTGGCTAATGAGGGTGCTAATCTGAGTTGGGGTTAAGATATCAGGCAGGCGTTTAACTTGTGGTGGTTTGACGATGTTAAGCCACTCCCACTGCTTGTCGAGGGTATGTTTATAGAAGAATTGCAGGCCATTACGGTCAAGTTTAATGGTGCTCCATGAATGGGTATTGATGAGTTGTCGAAAGTAGTCTTTGAGCTGTTGGTGAGTGATGTTATCGGGCGGGCAATCGAGATATTGAGTCACTCGCCTCACGGCTCGTGAGTAGGCATCGATGGTGGCAGGACGTTTTCCTTGAAGCTTGAGGTTATCGAGGTGATGTTGGTAGAGTAATTCGTATCGTTTTTGTTGTTGGATATCCATAACAGTTCTCCACTTAATCTGTTGAAGTAACAGACAGTTAGAGTAGTATGGTTTTCATTCTGCCGCGCAGCGGCTTCGTTCAACAAGGTAATTAAACGGAACTAAAACAGTGGGTTTCGCTTCACTTCACATTATAACCCACCATTTTAATCCGCTTATTGCGGCGTTATGTTTATCAGCAAAATCAACAACCTGTGATACATGTGGCAGAAGATAATTTATTTCGTTTTACCCCTACAAATTAGGGACTTTTGTGCTAACAATAGAGCCTTAAATTTCGAGTATAGGAGTCCGAAAATGAGTGAATGGAACTTTGAAAACAGTGAGTTTTGGTATCAAATGGATCCCGAGCAAATTAAGTTTGACGGTGAGTTCAATGGTATTAGATGTGTATTTTC
>NZ_JAKJSQ010000092.1:0-11752 GCF_050337105.1 Aliivibrio kagoshimensis | reverse complement strand
TTATCAACCATATATTTGATATTTATCAATTTACGCTTTTGACTGATAGTAATTTAAAGTGATCCATGCCATATTGCGCATCGTTATTCCAATTAACTTAGAAACTGTGGAGCCCCCATGTCTAACGAATCAATGCCCGAAGAAGAGTTCATTACCTACGCAGAGCTGATTGAAGAGCAAAAAGAGGAGACTCGTGAAATTATCGAGGTTTTACTTGAAGATGGTAGTGACCCTGATGCGCTGTACTCGATAGAACACCACATATCATCAGAAGATTTCTCTATTTTAGAGAATGCGGCCGTTGAAGCATTTAAGTTAGGCTTTGAAGTGCTAGAAGCAGAAGAGTTTGAAGTTGAAGGTGGCGGTAAAGTGATGTGTTTTGATGCCGTCATGGAATCAGCACTTGATGCGGAGTTGATTGATGCTCAAGTAGTTAAATTAGTCGCATTGGCTGAAAAATTTGAGATAGATTATGACGGTTGGGGCACTTATTTTGAAGGCGATCAGCCTGACGATGAGAATGACGAAGAGTAAACACTAAGCTTTTTAAACCTTGAAACGGTCGATGATTATCATCGGCCGTTTTTTATTTCTCTTGTATAACAGTTAAATAGTTGTAAAATCAGCCTGAAAATTGATCTAGCTCAATAAAGGCGAACTAATGCTTACTGTTTTGTCCGGTTTATGGCAACTCTCTCCATTAACAGATTTATCGTTACCACAAGGCGATCTTGCCTTTCCTGCCCCCATTAGTTCAATACTTCCAGCGGATCTTTCTGAGAGTGATATAGCGGCTCAAGAGTGGCATTTAATGCATGATGTAGACGTCTCTGAAGCAATGTTAGCGTGTGCTGCGATTGATATTGTGCTGAAAGGGGTTTCGCACTATGCCGAAGTGAGAATTAATGGTAATGCAGTCATAGACTGTTTTGATTGTGAAGAGACATATCGTAAAGAGGTCAAATCTCATCTGCAAGTTGGTCTAAATCGTATTGAGATTCTTTTTTTAGAGCAGCAAGATGATGACTTTTTACTGGATGATGATGCCCCAAATATGACGGATACGACGAATAAAAATAACCAAGTGGGTATTTTTGGCAGTATCGAGCTACAAGGTATTGCGCATTTAAGGTTAGAAAGAGTAACAGTAATACCTATTTTGCATCATGGATGTGGTGAAGTAAAAGTTGTGATCTATTTTCAAACGTTAGCAACAGGAATGATAGCCGCTAACACTAAATTTGATGGCATGAGTTATTCAATACCAATAGATGTTAGATCAAATCGTGTAACGGCGCTGTTTCAGGTTGATGCACCTAGATTCTGGAAGACGGAATGCCCAGACAATAATGACCTTTACCACATTGAGGTGGAGCTTGAAGGGCAAGTGATGCACATCCCCTACAGAATGTTTGAAGATCAATCCGAAGCGAGTTTCTGTTATTAGTGGCATAAGAGAGTATGTGGGTGCATGTGCTTGCTCTTTTCTCTTGGACCGTGTTGGCCATACTTCTTTGCCCACACTTGTTCATGGAAGTAAAAGATGACGGTATTCACCATTGGCTCTAGCAGTGCCATCACTCCCCCCACAACCATATCACCCGTTAATAGGTAAGTGACCGCAAAAGCGACCCCAAAGTGCATTCCGGCAAAGCTAAGTGTTTTGATGATGGGCTTTTTCTCATTTTCTTTACTTTGTAACCATGCCCGATCGTGAAAGTAATACGCTACAGTATTAACCATAGGTTCAACCAGTGCGATTAAGCCTCCCAAAAGTAAATCACCTGTTAATAGGTAAGCCAGAGTAAAAGCAACGGTAAAATGTAAAGCAGCAAAACTGAGTGTTTTGGTCATCGTAATATCCTCGATTTGATAGAGTGTATTATTACGAATTATTCTCATTAACTAAATTCATTAATACCAATTGTATTGATAGGTAAAATTTATGAAGGATCAAAAAAAGGCTGATCATTACTGATCAGCCTTTTATCGTTTTATGTCTCTTTAGAGTGCAACAATGGTTGCTTTTTGTGCCTCTAATTTTACTAAGGTCTCTTTATAGCCTTCTAGTTTCTCGCGCTCTTTAGCGATAACGATTTCCGGTGCTTTTGCAACGAAACCTTCGTTACTTAATTTGCCTTCAATGCGTTTGATTTCACCTTGAGTTTTTGCAGACTCTTTGTCTAAACGAGCAAGCTCAGCATCTTTGTTGATCAATCCAGCCATTGGGATCATCAGCTCAGATTTTCCAACCAGTGAAGTGGCACACGCTGGAAGCTCTTGCTGATCGCTTTCAGTAAGTACTTTGATACTGTCTAGTTTGGCTAGAGAAGTTAGAACAATGTCGTTTGCTTGAATACGAGCAGCATCGTTGTCATCAGCGACTTTTACCATGACACTTAACCCTTTGCTTGGGGCGATGTCATATTCAGCTCGTAAGTTACGGATACTGGTAATAAAGGCTTTCACCCATTCAAGATCAGCAACGACGTCAGTGTTTAGGTTCTCTTCATTAAACTGAGGAAGCGCTTGTGTCATGATAGTTTCACCTTCCGCACCATCAACCAGCGGCTTAACACTCTGCCAGATTGATTCGGTGATATAAGGCAGTACCGGATGAGCAAGACGTAGGGTCTTCTCAAGAACGGTAATCAAGGTATAACGCGTCGCACGTTGCTGCGCAGCCGTTCCTTTACTAAGAACAGGTTTTGTCAGCTCTAGGTACCAGTCACAGAATTGATTCCAGATGAACTCATACAGTGTGTTTGCTGCCATATCTAGACGATAGTTGTCTAGATGGGCATTAAACTCTTTAGCTGCGACTTCAAACTGAGACTCGATCCATTGATCTGCAAGAGAGAACTCAAGTTCAGCACCATCAGCCATACCACAATCGTGCTCTTCTGTGTTCATCAATACGTAACGGCTGGCGTTCCATAATTTATTACAGAAGTTACGGTAGCCTTCGAGACGTTTCATATCCCAGTTGATATCACGACCCGTTGACGCCATTGCTGCTAGTGTAAAACGCAGAGCATCAGTGCCGTATGGTTCGATACCGCCTTCAAAGGTTTTACGCGTTGCTTTCTCGATTTTAGCGGCCAGTTTAGGCTGCATCATGTTGCCACAACGTTTCTCAACAAGATCCTCCAGGCCGATACCATCGATCATATCAATAGGATCAAGTACGTTGCCTTTAGATTTAGACATCTTGTCACCGTTTTCATCACGGATAAGCCCCGTCATGTAAACCGTTTTGAAGGGGACTTGTGGTTTGCCATCTTCATCTTTAACAAAGTGCATGGTCATCATGATCATACGAGCAACCCAGAAAAAGATAATATCAAATCCTGATACTAATACTTCGGATGGGTGGAATGTTTTCAGTGCATCGGTATCTTCAGGCCAGCCTTGTGTGCCGAATGTCCAAAGCGCAGATGAGAACCAAGTATCCAGTACATCATCATCTTGACGAAGCACAATCACAGGAGCAAGGTTGTTTTTCTCACGAACCTCTTCCTCTGTGCGACCAACATAAACCTTGCCTTCATTGTCGTACCAAGCCGGGATTCTGTGACCCCACCAAAGTTGACGAGAGATACACCAATCTTGCACGTCACGCATCCACGCAAAGTACATGTTTTCGTACTGTTTAGGGACGAACTGGATTTGACCATCTTCGACTGCTTTCACCGCGGGCTCAGCAAGAGGGGCAGTGCGAACGTACCATTGATCCGTTAGCATTGGTTCAATAACCACTCCACCACGATCACCGTAAGGAACGGTAAGGTCGTGATCTTTGATCTCTTCAAGTAGACCTAATTCATCCATTTCAGCAACGACAGCACGACGAGCGGCAAAACGCTCCATGCCATGGTATTTCTCAGGAAGTTCAGCACTATAAAAATCACTCTCTTCACCGTTAGTGGTAAAGATCTCGGCAGCATCGCGAATGTCACCATTGAAGGTTAGGATGTTGATCATAGGGAGGCTATGACGTTTACCTACTTCGTAATCGTTAAAGTCATGGGCCGGTGTGATTTTTACACACCCCGTGCCTTTTTCCATGTCTGCGTGTTCATCACCAACAATTGGAATTAAACGGCCAACGATAGGTAGTTCAATCTGTTGTCCGATAAGATCCTTATAACGAGGATCTTCTGGGTTAACTGCAACACCCGTATCACCCAGCATAGTTTCTGGACGCGTCGTTGCAACCACAATGTAGCTTTTACCGTCTGCGGTTTTTGCGCCGTTCGCAAGTGGATAGCGGACGTGCCACATGAAGCCTTTTTTGTCTTTATTTTCAACTTCAAGATCAGAAATTGCGGTATGAAGTTTAGGATCCCAGTTTACTAGGCGTTTGCCTCGGTAAATTAAATCTTCTTCATAGAGACGAACAAACACCTCTTGAGTTGCTGCGGATAGGCCGTCATCCATGGTGAATCGTTCACGATCCCAATCCACTGAAGCCCCTAAGCGACGAAGTTGCTTGGTGATGGTGCCGCCTGACTCTGCTTTCCAATCCCAAATTTTATCAATGAAGGCTTCACGACCGTAATCATGCTTGGTTTTACCTTCCTCAGCTGCAATTTTACGCTCAACAACCATTTGAGTCGCAATACCCGCATGGTCGGTACCAACTTGCCAAAGCGTGTTCTTGCCTTTCATACGCTCAGCACGAATAAGAGTATCCATGATCGTATCTTGAAAAGCGTGACCCATGTGCAGGCTGCCGGTTACATTGGGCGGCGGAATCATGATGCTGTAAGCTTCTTTTGAAGTGTCACCGTGCGGCTTAAAGTAGCCTTTCTCTTCCCAAGTCTGGTACAGAGCTTGTTCAATCGATTGTGGGTTATATATCTTTTCCATAGGGCTCTTGGTCGAATTAATCTATTAATGGGTATGATGCCAAGCACCATAATTAACTAACCTCGAGAAGGGGAGTTAGTTATGGTTACTGACGTGCGCTGTTATTTTTCTAATATCGATGATCCAGTGTTAATTAGAGAGTACTGAGATCGACAGTATTCAATACCACACCAGCTTGCCGATATATTTTATACCTTTCTCGGGCTTGTTGTTTGCTTTTTTCTTCACATGGCACGAAGTCTATCATTTGAGGGAAGCTCACCGCAAAGGTTGGCGCGTATTGAGCTAAATTAATCAGTAAATTTCTGTGGCCACTATAATGCAAATTTCCCCAACCAATTTCAACTAAGGCACCACTACGAGCACCTTCACCGACTAAGTTATGAGGAATGAAATTTTCAGGTTCTAACTGCCACAATAGCTCATCCAGTTTTTCCGCTTGAGTGCGACTATCAGCGAGAATGAAAATTTTCATCCCCTGCTGGTAGTGTGAAATAACCAGATGAGAAACAAACAGCAGCAAACCAGACTCTGAATCTTCAGCAGTATCTTCATTGATAAGGTAAAAAGTGCCGTGACTCATCGATGTATTCCGCGTTAATAGTGAAATGAAAAAAATAAAAAAGGGCCAATAGGCCCTTTAATTAAAGAGATATAAATTACTTTTGCGCAACTTTCTGTTCATCAACCTCTTGCTCTGAGCGGTTCAATAAGAACTGCACAAGAAGGGAGACGGGACGGCCTGTTGATCCTTTGTTTGTTCCTGATTTCCAAGCGGTACCTGCAATATCAAGGTGTGCCCAATTGTATTTCTTCGTAAAACGAGATAAGAAACAGCCAGCAGTAATAGTACCACCAGTGCGACCGCCAATATTCGCCATGTCAGCAAATGGACTGTTTAGCTGCTCTTGATACTCTTCACTCATAGGAAGACGCCATGCACGATCGCCAGCCTGCTCTGAAGCATTAACCAGTTCATGAGCCAGTGGATTATGGTTAGCAATAAGTCCACTGATATGGTGACCTAGAGCAACAACACATGCCCCTGTTAATGTCGCAACATCTACGACACACTCAGGCTCATATCGCTCGACATAGGTGAGGGCATCACAAAGAACAAGGCGACCTTCTGCATCGGTGTTGAGTACTTCAACGGTTTTACCTGACATCGTCGTCAAGATATCACCTGGGCGGTATGCGTTACTGCCGGGCATATTTTCACAACCAGCCAATATACCTACCACATTGATGGGTAAATTTAATTTGGCCAGTGCTTTCATGACACCAAAGACAGATGCAGCGCCACACATGTCATACTTCATCTCATCCATTGCTTCGGATGGTTTAATTGAGATACCACCGGAGTCAAACGTTAGCCCTTTACCGACTAATACAATCGGTTTTGCATCAGGGTTTTTACTGCCTTTGTACTCCATGATCGACATCATCGATTCGTTATGTGAGCCTTGACCTACAGCAAGGTATGAAGTCATACCTAATTTCTTCATCTCCTCTTCACCAATCACTTTGGTGTTAACGGTATCGAAATCATCTGCCAAACGACGTGCTTGAGAAGCTAGGTAAGCAGGATTTGCTACGTTTGGTGGCATATTACCAAGATCTTTAGAAGCTTTAACACCTGATGAGATAGCTAAACCATGTGAGATCGCTTTTTCGCCTAAATTGAGTTCACGTCTGGTTGGGACATTAAATACGAGTTTGCGAAGTGGGCGGCGAGTTTCAGGTTTGCTGCTTTTGAATTGATCAAAGGTGTACAAACTGCCTTTTGTCGATTCAACGGCTTGACGAACTTTCCAGTAGGTATCTCGACCTTTTACATGTAATTCAGTTAAAAAACAGACTGCTTCCATAGAGCCAGTTTCATTAAGAGTGCTGATGGTTTTTTTGATGATATCTTTGTACTGACGCTCACCAAGCTCCCGCTCTTTACCGCAACCAACTAAAAGAACACGCTCTGAAAGAATGTTAGGTACTTGATGCAGTAGTAGCATTTGTCCTGGTTTTCCTTCAAGATCACCGCGACGAAGTAGTGAGCTAATGTAACCATCACTAATTTTATCTAACTGCTCAGCAATTGGAGAAAGTCTACGTGGTTCAAAGACTCCAACTACAATACAAGCACTGCGTTGTTTCTCAGGGCTACCACTTTTTACACTGAACTCCATGCGAACTCCTACATCCTAAAGACAAATAGAACTAAATGTTAGATAATGCTGTTCTAACTTGCTGAATCAATCATTAGATTTTGACAAATTAAGCGTTCTGACACTTAGTTAAAGATTAATAAATAAATGTTTAGTGCGAAAGCTATAGTGATTCCAGTGAAAAAACAAGTTTTGTATAGGTAGAATAAGCGTGATTATTGTTAGATATTTGATCCGCGAGACACTTAAAAGCCAATTTGCGGTCTTTTTTGTTCTTTTTTTAGTGTTCATCAGTCAAAAGTTCATCCGGGTATTAGCTTCAGCCTCAGACGGCAGTATTCCCGGTAGTTTAATACTTTCGTTAGTAGGTTTAAACATGCCTTCTATGGGGCTACTGATGCTGCCTTTAAGTATATTTATCGGGATTTTGTTAACATTTGGCAGGCTATATGCTGAAAGTGAGATCACGGTCATGAACGCAACGGGAATGGGGAATAAATATCTCATTCGAGCGGCACTATATTTGGCATTAATCACCGGAGTGGCTGCTGCTTTTAACTCTTTATGGTTAGCGCCTTGGAGCCAAGAGAAAGTCACCCAACTGATGGAGCAAGTTGAAGCTGATGTTGGATTGGAATTATTACAAAAAGGGCAGTTCCAACCTTCTCCAGATGGTAAAGCCGTCGTTTTTATCGATGATATCAGCCGAGATGGTAAAGAATTACAGCATGTTTTTATTGCACAACCTATACCAAGAGACGCTATTCGCCCAAGTGTGATTTTTGCGGATAAAGGTAAAATTTCAGAGCTTTCTGATGGACGCCAAGTACTAGACTTGGCGGATGGTCATCGCTATGAAGGCGTTCCAAGTCGTCTGGATTATATGATTACAGACTTTGAAAGCTATCAAGCTTTGATTGGTCAAAGAGCGGTACAGAAAAAAAGTCGTGACTGGGATGCGCTTTCTACCATGGAATTAATTAGCAATTCGAGTTTGAAAGCCAAAGCTGAGCTTCAGTGGCGGATATCCTTGATACTATGTGTACCATTGCTAACGATGATTGTTGTCCCACTTTCTGCGGTTAACCCGCGACAAGGACGTTTTGCTAAACTCGGCCCTGCTGTCTTTATTTATCTGTCCTATTTCTTATCAATCAGTGCTGCAAAGTCAGCGGTTGAAGATGGCGCGCTTCCCGCGTATATCGGCTTGTGGGCTATTAATGCCTCTCTTTTAATGGCAGGTATTGTGCTTAATAGTATGGACAGTCTCCCTGTCAGGCGCATTAAAGATAGATTCCGGAGAAAAGCTTAACAAATGTTTAAAATTCTAGATTGGTACATTGGCCGTACTATTATTACTACATCAGCGTTATGTTTAGCGACGTTAGTAGGGCTCTCTGCAATTATTAAATATGTAGAGCAACTCCGTAAAGTCGGAGAGGGCACCTATGATTTGATGCAGGCTCTCTTTTTTGTTGTATTAAGCATTCCTAGAGATATTGAAATGTTCTTCCCTATGGCTGCACTATTAGGGGCACTCATCGGTCTAGGTATGTTGGCTGCTAGCTCTGAGCTGGTGGTCATGCAAGCGGCAGGTATTTCTAAACTCCAAATAGGTTTATCTGTACTGAAAACTGCAGTGCCATTGATGCTAATGGTAATGGCTCTTGGTCAGTGGGGCGCACCCGAAGCGCAAAAAATGGCGAGGGAATTAAGAGCGTTTTCTACGTCAGGTGGCAATATCATGTCAGTTAGGACTGGCGTCTGGGCTAAAGATGCCAACGATTATATCTTTATTGCCCGCGTAGATAGTAAGAGTACGCTGCTAGGCGTCAATATTTGGGAGTTTGATGATAATAATGTTTTGAAAAATTACGTCTTTTCAAAAAAAGCGCTATACCATGAAAAATTGGGATGGGTGATGAAAGATGTTTTGATTACCAAGATGGATGGTGACATCAAACTCTCAGAGCAACAGTTGGATGGTAAGGAGTGGGTCACCACCTTGACCCCTGAAAAACTTGCTGTAGTTACCGTTAAGCCGGAAGAGTTATCACTAAGTGGTTTGTACGGTTATGTCACCTATTTAGAAGATTCGGAGCAAGATTCAGAACGGTATGCATTGGCGTTTTGGCGAAAAGCGCTGCAGCCTTTATCTGTTGCGGTAATGATGTTATTAGCGCTCTCATTTGTTTTTGGACCATTAAGAAGTGTCACCATGGGAGCGCGAATTCTTTCTGGGGTTATAGCGGGTTTTACCTTCTACATTTCAAATGAAGTGTTTGGCCCAATGAGTATTGTCTATAACCTGCATCCTATTTTTGGAGCATTAGGCCCCAGCTTACTCTTCTTTATGATTGCGCTTGGTTTGTTAAATCGGAAGTTATAGGTAATAAAAAAGGGCTGATAAAGCCCTTTTTTATTATATTTATTACTCAGTTCGCATTCGCTAATACAATGACTTCACTTTTTGCCCAAGTATCTTGAAATGAACTGTTATTTCGATCAAACAGTGCCATTAGATTACCTAAACCAAAAGCGGATGTGCTCATACGAATGAAGGATTGAGTCAGAGTGATGTTCGAACCATCACGGTTTTGAATACGTAGCTTCCAAGCTCTCATCCCTAACGTCTGCCCGCCTTTGGTCCAGAAGAAAGCAAAGAATCCGATAAACACTGCAGATAAATAGATAGGATAGATTTTACTCCAAATCGGGTCTGCTGCCAGAAACTCACTCACATCGAGATGATTGCCATAAGAGAAGAGGCCGAAATAGGTCAGCATGTCTAAAGAGGCAATCACAATGCCTGCAGCCATCATCTCAATGGCGATAATAATTAGCCCATCATAAAACCAAGCACCTAAACGTCTTAAGAAACTAGCTTGTTTAATACTGAGGGGCTCTTTGTGTACCGTAGTCATGACTGATTCCAAATAGTAATAATAGAGGGAGTTTATCAGTACTTAGGTGACTTTTTAAATAAAGTTAACAGTGTGTGTTTAAAATAGCAGCAAACAACTCTTTTTGAACAAAATAGCTGTTGCGAAGTGATCATGCTTGGGTATAATGGCCGCACTTAATAGGGGAACTTGTTAAGTATGCCCGAGTGGTGAAATTGGTATACACGACGGATTCAAAATCCGTTGTCGCAAGACGTGCCGGTTCAAGTCCGGCCTCGGGCACCATATTTAAACAAAAAAGCCTCAACATTTGTTGGGGCTTTTTTGTATCTGTTTTTTATAGCGTTTGATCTTGAGGCATACTAGGTTGCGTGTATATTAGCCCTAGAATCAAAATGCATACGCAATCAGGGATAGGTAATGACTTTTAGAAAAGACATTAATGGATTAAGAGCGTTAGCTGTAATTGCAGTGGTACTTTATCATTTTAATCCCAACTGGATGCCAGGAGGTTTTGCAGGGGTTGATGTGTTTTTTGTTATCTCTGGGTATTTAATGACAGGGATAATTTTTAGAAATATTGAAAAAAATAATTTCTCAATTCTTCACTTTTACCTCGCAAGGGCCAACCGGATAGTACCTGCATTGGCCGTACTCTGCGTAGCAATGATGATATTTGGCTGGTTCTATCTCTCTCCCAATGATTTTAAAACATTAAATAAGCATGTTGTTAGTAGCATTACTTTTCTTTCCAACATCCTCTATTGGACTGAATCAGGTTATTTCGATGCAAATTCACACCAGAAATGGTTACTCCATACCTGGTCATTATCAGTAGAGTGGCAGTTCTACATTATCTACCCCTTTGTACTTGTACTGTTGAGACAATTTTTATCTGTAAAGGCAATAAAAATAGCGCTACTGATCGGAACGGTCATAGGTTTTGTTTTCTGCATCATTGTTACTTATAGATGGCCTAACGCGGCTTATTTTCTTTTACCTAGTAGAGCTTGGGAGATGATGGCTGGTGGTTTAGCTTATCTTTATCCTTTCAATATTAAAGAGGAAAGAAAGCGAGCAATTGAATGGGCTGGTTTCGTTTTAATTGTCGGGTCCTATTTTTTCATTTCAAAAGACAATCACTGGCCAGGCTATTTAGCATGTCTTCCTGTCTTTGGCACATACCTTATTATCCAAGCGCAGCGAAATGATAGTGTAATTACAAGTAACGCTATATTCCAAAGACTGGGAACTTGGTCGTATTCGATTTACCTATGGCATTGGCCCTTTGTGGTTGCAATGTATTACTTTTCATTAAGCGATGATTACATTTATGTAGGTGTTGTACTGTCATTAATAGCTGGGTTCTTAAGTCACAAATACATAGAGAACATCAAATTTAAACGGGGGTTTGTCTATCGATTGGATTATCTACGATGTAAACCTTTACTTATGATCATTGTCGTTGCTGGATTCAGTGGAGTCATTTTTTACAAGAATGGTTTAATTGAGCTTGCCCCCCCTCAATATCAACGCTTAATTAAAGAGGTAGCATCTAGTCCGTATCGAGAGAGATGCCATATAGATAGTTACCAACTACCCGCCGAGTCATGTGAATATTTTGGTTCTAAAGTGTCATGGGCAGTGCTGGGTGATAGCCATTCTACGGAAATTGCTTTTGCACTTGCGGAAAATCTAAAAAAAGAAGGGGTTGGCTTAAAACAGTTGAGCTTCTCGGCTTGTAAACCGTCCTATTTGGAAGGCCGGGACTTTAGTAAATGTGCAAAGTGGTATAATGAAGCAGTTAATTAC
>NZ_JAKJSQ010000011.1:0-77506 GCF_050337105.1 Aliivibrio kagoshimensis | reverse complement strand
GCATATGCCAGTTTCAAGGGAGAGTAAAATAGATTGAGATATAAAATAATAGCTAGGGATTAAAAATAAAAAACCCCACTAAATAGCGAGGCTTTATAATTCGTAGTAAAGAGGTTTACAGCAAGAATGCGTCTAAGCTTTCACCAGCATCTAGTTTCATTTGTAATGCTGAAGGAGTACGACCTTGACCTGTCCACGTCTTCTCATCGCCATTTTGGTCAATGAATTTATATTTTGCAGGACGAGGTGCTCTTTTGGCTTTTGGTTTGGCTTGACCAGAAACTGAAGCTAATAGCTCTTCAGGGTCAATACCGTCTTCAAGCATCATTTCGCGATATTTTGCTAGCTTCTCTTCACGCTCAGCGTTTTTAGCAAGCTCTTCAGCGGCGCTATCAAGGCGTTCAGTAACAACTGCTGTTAATTTTTCTAGACTCTCTTCTAATTGCTCAATGGTCATTTCACGAGAAAGAGCACGTAAGCTGCGAAGGTTTAAAAGTGTTTTAATTGTGTCTGACATGTTCAGAACCTTTTATTATTTATAGTATCGACATCATACTATCAGGATTATATTCTTTAACAACTGAATTGATTATATTCAGTTCTCTACAATAATGAAATATATAAATGAAAATTTGCAAGAAATTGACAGAGTCTATTTGTAAATAGTAGTAACAAATCGTTTATTATTATCCAAAGGAATATTAGAGGGATACTTATAATACAAGTTCAATTTATAAATAACAAAGTGTGAAAAACTTGCAACAAAGTCCCTAATAAGCACTTGTCACCGTGCTATCTGCTACGTACAATGTGAATACCTTTTAAAGGTAGAGGCGCACTGCCTATTAGTAACGTGTTGTAGGGTGATTCCGTTGACAATACATGAAAGGAGCCAGTGCCGAAGTTAACTTTCCCTATCAAGGTGGTTAGCTGGGGTTATACTTAATAGGTATAACACTGCCATAGTATATTTTTTTTAAACTATGGAGCGCTACTGTCGGGTGAGGTTCAATGAACACTTATCGTTTTATAGATCGGGTTACTCCGTGTCTTCAGTAGATCTCCAATCACTAAGATTGGTCATCGAATATCATGAATTTAATTGATTTTTCAAACTCATATTTATCACTATTACCCCCTCTGATTGCACTTACTTTAGCGATCATTACCCGTCGAGTTCTACTATCGCTTGGTGTTGGTATCGTTTTAGGCGGTCTGCTACTAACTGATTTTTCATTATTTAACAGCGGCCAATATGTTGCTGACTCTGTCCTAAGCGTTTTTATTGATGATGGCGCGATTAACAGCTGGAATATGAGCATCGTTGCTTTTCTATTGTTATTAGGCATGATGACGGCGCTGTTAACACTCTCAGGCGGCACTCGTGCTTTTGCTGAGTGGGCTCAAAAAAGGATTAAAACCAAAAGAGGTGCTAAATTGTTAGCCGCATCTTTAGGGGTTTTCATCTTCGTCGATGACTATTTTAATAGTTTGGCGGTAGGTTCAATTTCTCGTCCTGTCACGGATCGCTTTCAAGTTTCACGCGCTAAATTGGCGTACATTTTAGACTCTACGGCAGCTCCAATGTGTGTAATTATGCCAGCATCGAGCTGGGGTGCTTACATCATCACGATTATTGGCGGTATCTTATTAAGTCATGGAGTGACAGAGTATTCAGCACTCGGCGCTTATGTCAGACTGATCCCGATGAATTTTTACGCTATTTTTGCCATTGCCATGGTTTTCGCCGTTGCTTGGTTCCAGCTTGATATTGGGCAGATGAGAAAGCATGAATTAGAGGCGAATAAAGGCAATGGATTTGATGCTGAGCATAATGATTCACTTGCGCACGATTTAAATGATGAACTGGATATTGAAGAGAGTGACAACGGTCGTGTTAAAGACTTGATTATCCCTATCGTCACTTTGATTGTGGCGACAGTGTCATTTATGCTTTATACCGGAAATCAAGCATTAATCTCTGACGGTATTGAATTCAATCTACTAGGTGCTTTTGAAAATACGGATGTGGGACTATCACTCTGCTACGGTGGTGTGATTGGTTTGATCAGTGCGCTATTTACCGTATTCAGACAGAAACTCTCAGTGGCTGATATTAGCAAAACAATGTGGATCGGCTGTAAATCAATGTTTGGTGCTATTTTGATCCTATTTTTTGCGTGGACGATTGGTACTGTGATTGGTGATATGAAAACGGGTGCATTTTTGTCTACGTTAGTACAAGGCAATATCGGCTTACATTGGTTGCCTGTGATTCTCTTTTTATTATCAGGGTTAATGGCATTTTCAACCGGTACGTCATGGGGAACGTTTGGCATCATGCTACCTATTGCCGGTGACATGGCTGCAGCAACAGATATTGTTATGATCCTTCCTATGCTAAGTGCGGTATTAGCAGGTTCAGTATTTGGAGATCACTGCTCGCCGATTTCAGATACCACGATTTTGTCATCAACGGGTGCTCGATGTTCACATATTGATCATGTGGCGACTCAGCTACCATATGCATTAGCGGTCGCATTGGTCTCTATTGTGGGTTTTATCGCCTTAGGTTTTGCAGATTCAGTGATCGTCGCTCTTCTTGCTTCAACGGTTGCGTTTATCCTTGTCTGTAGCGTAATGGCTTACCTATCTCGTAGACCTGTGTCCGCGTAGAGTTGAGTCGAAATATCGGAGGCCAGTGCATTAATTCACTGGCTTTTTTTATGTTCAAAATGAATATTTTCAATAACTGAAAATTAACTGTTGATTAATAATTCAAGCTTAGTTACTGTGTAGTTAAGACAACAAAGCGGCAAAATTAAACGCCTAGCTTTATTATTTAATACCAAATTATTGAGAGCATTATGCGTATCCAAATTATTCTATCTCACCATCATCATCATCCTGACTAGTCTTTCGGGAGGATACGCTTATCCGGAGGCTAAATTGATTAACTCTTCCGGATTTTAGAATAACATTTAAACCCTCGGAAGAAATTCCGAGGGTTTTTTCGTTTTAACACACTAACAAAGAGTGACCAGTGAGAAAAACAGACTGGTTATACAAAATTAATAGATAATTATTCAACTTMGCACAAGGATTATGCAATGACTACACAACGACTAAGAATCGCTATACAGAAAAAAGGCCGTTTAAGTAAAGAGTGCCAAGAGCTATTTAAACGCAGTGGTATGAAGTTTAACATCGCGGGTGAACGTTTAGTGGTTCACTCTGAAAATATGCCTATCGATCTGTTGTTGGTTCGCGATGATGATATTCCAGGCTTGATCATGGATGGCGTAGTTGATCTTGGTGTGATTGGTGAAAATGAGTTGGAAGAGGTCGGTTTAGAGCGTGCGGCTCAAAATAAGCCGAATGACTACGTTCAGTTAAGACGCTTAGATTTTGGAGGGTGTCGTTTATCAATCGCAATTGGTAAAGATGAAGCCTACAGTGGGCCACAAGATCTAGCCGGTAAACGAATTGCGACGACTTATCCTCAAATTGTAAAGCGTTTTATGGATGAGAAGGGTGTGGATTTTTCAACATGCATGCTCAACGGTTCCGTTGAAGTTGCTCCTCGTGCAGGTTTAGCAGATGCCATCTGTGATTTGGTGTCTACTGGAGCCACACTTGAAGCGAATGGTTTAAAAGAAGCGGAGGTGATTTTCCGTTCAAAAGCGACATTGATTCAACGTACGGGAGAGTTTGAAGCAGAAAAACAAGCGTTAATTGACAAGCTGTTGACGCGTATGAAAGGGGTTATTCAAGCAAAAGAGTCAAAATACATTATGTTGCACGCTCCTGTTGAGCAGTTAGACAAAGTCGTTGCGCTGCTACCTGGAGCAGAAGACCCTACGGTATTGCCATTGGCGCAAGAGACAGGAAGAGTGGCCATCCACCTCGTCAGTACAGAGAATCTTTTTTGGGAAACAATGGAAGAGTTAAAAGAGCTTGGTGCAAGTTCTATTCTTGTCTTACCTATTGAAAAAATGTTGGGGTAGAGAATGAAATCGGTAGTTTGGAATACCTTGAATGAGGCTCAGCAAGATAAGCTACTTCAGCGACCAGCAATGGTAGAGGGAGCGAATATAAAGGCAGCGGTCTCAGGTATTATTCAACAAGTTAAAGAGGGTGGTGATGCCGCTATCACTGAACTTACTGCTAAATTTGATGGTGCAGCTCCTTCGTCAACTCAAGTCTCTACAACGGATATTGACGCGGCGTGTGACCGTTTGTCTGAGCAGATTAAAGAGGCTTTGCAACAGGCATACCAAAATATTACGCTTTTTCATAAAGCTCAAATTGCGCCTGTAGTTAGAGTTGAAACTCAACCTGGCGTTGTGTGTGAACAGATCACTCGTTCAATTAATACCGTGGGCCTGTATATTCCTGGTGGAAGTGCGCCATTACCTTCCACGGTATTGATGCTAGGTGTGCCGGCTCAAATTGCTGGTTGTAGTAAAGTGGTATTGTGTTCTCCTCCTCCCATTGCCGATGAGATTCTCTTCGTAGCCAAACTGTGTAATATCGATGCAGTTTATAATATTGGTGGTGCTCAAGCGGTTGCTGCTATGGCGTATGGTTCAGAAAGTGTGGTTAAAGTAGATAAAATCTTTGGCCCTGGGAATGCGTTTGTCACTGAAGCTAAGCGCCAAGTGAGCAATGACTTTCGTGGTGCGGCTATCGATATGCCAGCAGGGCCTTCAGAGGTATTGGTGATTGCCGATCAGAGTGCCGACCCTGACTTCGTTGCCGCTGACCTACTCAGTCAAGCCGAACATGGGCCTGACTCTCAAGTGATTCTGTTGACGCCATCTCCCCGTATTGCAGAAGAGGTGTCACTGGCTGTCGATCGCCAACTTGCACTTCTTTCTCGTTCAGATATTGCAGAAAAAGCACTAGAGAGTAGCTTAATTATCGTGGCAGAGTCGATTGAAGAGTGTGTCACCATTTCAAACTTCTACGGACCAGAGCATCTTATTGTACAAACTGAGAACCCTCGCGGGTTATTGGATGAATTGGATAACGCTGGGTCCATATTTTTGGGTGAGTGGTCACCAGAATCTGCTGGGGACTATGCGTCGGGTACCAACCATGTGCTGCCAACCTATGGGTTTACACGCACCTACTCAAGCTTAGGCTTAGCCGATTTCTCGAAAAGAATGACGGTCCAAGAGTTAACGGCGGATGGTTTGGCTATTTTGGCTCCAACAGTCGTGACGATGGCAGATGCAGAGGGGTTAGACGCCCACAAACGCGCGGTAACGATCAGAGTAGAGAAACTGCAGGCGATGAGAGCTGAGGGTTAGAAAGATGACGATAGAAAAGTTAGCAAGAAAACAGGTACAAGAGTTAACGCCTTATCTTTCAGCACGTCGATTGGGGGGCAAAGGTGATGTATGGCTTAATGCGAACGAATCACCATTTAATAATGAATATAAAGCGCAGTACAGTTCTTTAAATCGTTACAGTGAATGCCAACCACCTGCATTATTAAAGGCCTATGCAAATTATGCCGGTGTAGAGAGTGAACAGGTGATCACTTCCCGCGGCGCAGATGAAGGCATTGAATTGCTGATACGTGCATTTTGTGAACCTGGCTGTGACTCTATTCTCTATTGCCCACCGACGTATGGGATGTATGCGGTCAGTGCAGAGACGTTTGGTGTTGAACAAAAAGTCGTGCCGTTAACCGCTGAGTGGCAGCTAGATCTTGCTGAAATAGAGAAGAATCTTGATAGTGTAAAACTGTTGTTTGTATGTAGCCCAAACAATCCAACGGGAAATCTAATTAATCGTACTGATATTATTTCACTTCTAGAGATGACAGCAGGAAAAGCGATTGTGGTGATGGACGAAGCGTATATCGATTTTTGCCTTGAAGCCACCACAAAAGATCTGTTAGCAAAATACCAAAACTTAGCCATTTTACGAACCATGTCAAAAGCGTTTGCATTGGCTGGATTACGTTGTGGGTTCACTCTAGCGAATAAGCCCATCATCGATCTACTGCTTAAAGTCATTGCCCCTTATCCTGTTCCAGTACCTGTAGAAGATATTGCACTGCAAGCGCTTTCTGAAGCGGGATTAGCCCGAATGAAATTTCAGGTACTGGATCTAGGTGCAAATAGAGCTTATCTACAAGCAGGTCTTAGCATGCTAGAAGGGGTAGAAGTGTTCGACGGCTGGGGAAATTACCTATTAATTAAATTTCCTGATGCTGACGGGCTGTTTAAGGCATTATGGGATAAAGGCATTATTTTACGTCGTTCCCCTGTTGAGCAGTGCATTCGTATTACTGTCGGTAATCGTGAAGAGTGCGAGAAAGTGGTCTCTTTTGTTCGAAACTTCATAGCAAGCTAGACGACTCATTAATTTTAAGATCAGGGAAGGAACTCCGCATGAGTAACAAACAAAAAATTCTATTTATTGACCGTGATGGCACATTAATTGTTGAGCCACCAGTTGATTTTCAAGTTGACCGATTAGACAAACTTAAATTTGAACCCCTTGTCATCCCAAGCTTACTGACCTTGCAAGAGGCCGGGTATCGATTAGTGATGGTCACCAATCAAGATGGACTAGGCACTGACAGTTATCCGCAAGATGAATTTGATGCCCCTCATACTATGATGATGGACTTTTTTGAATCTCAAGGTGTAAAGTTTGATGATGTACTTATCTGTCCGCACTTTGAAGAGGATAACTGCAGTTGTCGCAAACCGAAGCTGGGGATGGTCAAAGAGTATTTGCAAAATGGAAAAGTGGATTTTGCTACCTCAGCGGTAATTGGTGATCGCGATACTGATCTTCAGCTTGCAGAGAACATGGCCATTACAGGCATCAAATACAACCCAGAAACGTTAAATTGGCCACAAATTGTTAAAGATTTAACCGTAAATGCTCGCACTTCAGAGGTAGTGCGTACTACCAAAGAGACAGACATTCGTGTCGCGGTAAACTTGGATGAAAGTGGTGGTAATTCGATTGAAACGGGGCTTGGTTTTTTCGACCATATGCTGGATCAAATTGCTACGCACGGTGGGTTTCAGTTAAAGGTTTCTGTTAAGGGAGATCTTCACATTGACGATCACCACTCAGTGGAAGACACCGCTTTGGCATTGGGAGAAGCGTTGAAACAAGCTCTGGGTGACAAGCGTGGCATTGGTCGCTTCGGTTTTAGCTTGCCAATGGATGAATGTTTAGCGCAATGTGCTCTTGATTTATCAGGTCGTCCTTATCTTAAATTTGAAGCCGAATTTGGTCGCGAACAAGTCGGTGATCTCTCAACTGAAATGGTAGGGCACTTTTTCCGATCACTCACAGATACATTAGCGTGCACCCTCCACTTAAGCTCAACTGGCCAGAATGACCACCACATTGTGGAGAGCTTATTTAAAGCGTTTGGTCGTACACTGCGCCAAGCGATTAAAGTGGAAGGCAATGAGCTTCCAAGCAGTAAAGGAGTGCTTTAATGCCTACAAATACCAATGTAGTGATCATTGATACTGGCTGTGCCAATGTCTCTTCGGTTAAATTTGCCATTGAACGTTTAGGGTATGCGGTAACAATAAGCAAAGACCCTGTGACAGTATTAGCGGCTGATAAGCTGTTTCTACCCGGTGTAGGGACGGCCAGTGAAGCGATGAAAAACCTCAAACAACGTGGTTTGATTGAGTTGGTTAAGCAGGTTGAAAAACCGCTGCTTGGCATCTGTTTAGGGATGCAGCTTCTTGGCAAGCAGTCGCAAGAGAATGGGCAGCTAGCCGATCAACTGATCGAATGTTTGGGCCTATGTGATAACGAGGTGAAAAAACTGGAGACAGGCGATCTACCTCTGCCACACATGGGCTGGAATACGTTGAATGTTCAATCAGAACATCCTCTGTTTAAAGACATTCCAGCAAATAGCTATTTCTATTTTGTGCACAGTTTTGGTATGTCAGTCGGAGTAGATACCATTGCCAGCTGCGATTACGGACAACCATTCACTGCTGCGATACAAAGTGGTAACTATTATGGGGTGCAGTTTCATCCCGAGCGTTCAAGTAAAGTCGGCGCTCAACTTATTAAAAACTTCTTGGAACTGTAAAAGGATTTTTCAATGATTATTCCAGCATTAGATTTAATAGAAGGTCAGGTTGTCCGATTGTTTCAAGGCGATTATGGTCAAGTTACTGAATACAAAGTCAACCCTGTCGAACAGTTTGCACTTTACCATCAAGCAGGTGCCAATTGGTTGCACCTTGTTGATCTGACGGGAGCTAAAGATACGACTGCCCGCCAGCTGCCTTTAATTGCAACATTGCTAGCGAGTACCCCGGCCAATATTCAGATTGGCGGCGGCGTACGCAGTGAACAAGATGTGATTGATTTGCTTGAAGCCGGTGCTCAACGAGTGGTTGTCGGTTCGACAGCCGTTAAGCAGCCTGAAATGGTGAAAGGCTGGATGGAGAAATACTCGCCAGAAAAAATTGTGTTAGCTTTAGACATCAATATAGACAAAGACGGCGTGAGAAATGTGGCTATCTCAGGGTGGCAAGAAGATTCTGGCGTGACGATTGAAGCACTGCTACAAGACTATCTCCAAGTTGGATTAAAACATGTTCTGTGCACAGATATCTCTCGTGATGGCACCTTAACGGGTTCGAACGTCGAACTTTACATTGATCTGTGTAAGCAGTATCCGCAGGTTAACTTTCAGTCATCAGGTGGTATTGGTTCATTAGCCGATATTGAAGCATTAAAAGGGGCGGGTGTCGCCGGAGTGATCGTTGGCCGAGCTCTATTAGATGGTAAGTTTACCGCAGAGGAGGCATTCTCATGTTGGCAAAGCGAATAATACCCTGTTTAGATGTACGTGATGGTCAAGTGGTTAAAGGGGTTCAGTTCCGTAACCATGAAATCATTGGTGATATCGTACCTCTTGCTCAGCGTTATGCTGAAGAGGGGGCCGATGAGTTGGTTTTTTATGATATTACAGCGTCGAGTGATGGTCGCGTGGTCGATAAGAGCTGGGTGGCACGTGTTGCAGAAGTTATTGATATTCCGTTCTGTGTTGCTGGTGGAATTAAATCAGCCGAAGACGCTTCAAGAATATTGGAGTTTGGTGCCGATAAAGTCTCCATCAATTCACCAGCTCTAGCCAATCCAGAACTGATCACTCAGCTCGCTGATAAATTTGGTGTGCAGTGTATTGTGGTGGGTATTGACTCCTATTTTGATGCTGAAACAGGGCAGTATCAAGTGTATCAGTTCACGGGTGATGAAGAGCGAACCAAAGCCACCAAATGGCAAACTCGTGATTGGGTACAAGAAGTTCAAAAACGTGGTGCCGGTGAAATTGTACTCAATATGATGAACCAAGATGGTGTTCGTAATGGCTATGATCTAACGCAGTTGAATATGGTTAGGGAAGTGTGCCATGTCCCTCTTATTGCTTCTGGAGGAGCAGGAGAGATGGTCCATTTTTCAGATGTATTTAAACAAACTAATGTAGATGGTGCTTTGGCTGCATCCGTTTTTCATAAGCAAGTGATTAACATTGGTGAGTTAAAGCAGTTTTTGCAGCAACAGGATGTGGAAGTTCGTTTATGAGTGATGTAATAAAGAGCAGTGGCTCGAAGGGATTTACCGAGATGACAACATTTGAATCATTAAATGGACGTATTGATTGGGATAAAGTCGAAGGGCTTATTCCAGCGATTGTACAGGACTTTGCAAGTGGTCAGGTACTAATGATGGGCTATATGAATCCAGAGGCCCTTTTAAATACAATAGAAAAACAAAAGGTTACTTTTTTCTCACGAACAAAACAGCGTCTGTGGATGAAAGGTGAGGAATCTGGGCATATACTTACCTTACAGAACATCGCACTTGATTGCGATAATGATACTTTGTTGGTGAAAGTGACCCCAATTGGACCCACTTGTCATACAGGAACCACTACCTGTTTTGATGGTGATAAGCAGCAAGAGTCTTCACTAGTGTTCCTTCATCAACTTGAGCAACTGTTGGCAGCTAGAAAACATGCAGATCCAGATTCTTCCTATACCGCAAACTTATACTCTCGTGGCACCAAGCGCATTTCGCAAAAGGTTGGTGAAGAAGGCGTTGAAGTCGCGCTTGCGGCGACGTCGGGCGACAAGCCGGAGTTGATTTGTGAGTCTGCTGATTTGATTTATCACCTATTAGTGCTGCTTCAAGATCAAGATCTTGAACTGAATGATGTCATAAATAAACTCAAAGAGAGACACGCCACTAGATGATAAGTTAGTCTCACTACGTAAAAAGGGCTTGATAGTGATATCAGGCCCTTTATCGTTATGCCGTACTACGGCAAGTCACTTAGTGATTACGCGTCACAGCACTTCTTGAATTTTCTGCCGCTGCCACATGGGCACGGGTCATTTCGTCCAATTTTGTGAATGCTACGGTCTTGTTCTGGGTAGGTGCCATCAATGTATCGCCAGCAATTATTTTCGATAACAAAGCGCGATGTTTCATGCAGGACAGACTGCTTACCATGTTCGATAAAGGTCGCTTTAAACTCAACAAACCCTTCATTTTCATCAGCAACAGGTGCATTGACGATCTGCAGGTTCAACCAATTGCTATTGGTAGACGCTTCAATCTCTTCACGAAAAGATTCAGCTTGGCAACTTGAGTGGTAGGTGTTGATAATAAAATCAGTCAATTTCAAGCTGTGGGCACAATAACGGGCACGCATTAACTGTTCAGGGGTATTGGCTTTACCTGATTGATGAGCAGGCTGACAGCACTCCGTGTAGACGCTGTTGCTGCCGCAAGGACATAAATTCACAGTGTTATTCGTCAATGGTAAAATCATCAACCCATTGAGCTGACTCTGAGTATTTTTCAGCAATAAGAGCTTCAGAAATATTTAACTGTTTCGCATGAATACTGACGGCTTTCCAGTCAGCTTGTTCGTATGCTTGTACTAGCAATAACAGCGTGCCAAGTTCACCTTCGTAAGCGGTTAAAGCAGACTTAATCTCTTCACTGATCGGTAGGCGCTCTAAAATAGAGTGCAATGGTTGATCAAGCAGGGATTCAAGCAAAGAGAAAATACCCACTAAAAAAGCTTGTCCAGGTTCAACCCTGGATTTACTCGACTCGATTAACATTTCACAAATTTTTGCTCGTTGAATCGAGAGCGAAAATAGAGAGTGGGGCTTGGCTTGGTTCGCGTGAGCAATGGCGACCAGAGAGATAAATTGACGCAAGCGAGCCTCACCTAAATAGACAAGTGCTTGCTTGAAGGAGGTGATCGGGTTGCGTATTATGGTTGAAGAGTTAACGTACCTTAAAAGCTTATACGACAAAGATACATCCGCACCAACAATTTTTTCAACCGCTTCAAAATCGATATCTTTTTGAGAAATCTCTTTATATAACTGTAATACAGTTAATTGAGAGGGCTCTAAAGAACGTTGTTGTAACATCTCAGGTTTACTAAAAAAGTAGCCTTGAAATAACTCAAAACCGACGTCTTTTGCTTGCTTGAACTCTTCATAGGTTTCAACTTTTTCAGCCAAAAATTGAATGTTGAAGCGAGCGCATCTCTCTATGAAAATGGCTGCTTTTTTGATCGGTACTTGCCTGATATCAAACTTAATTATATTGATATAAGGTAAAAAACGAGTCCAACTAGGATCTGGAATAAAATCATCCAGTGCAATTTGATACCCTTTTTTCGACAGAATACCAACGGCATCCAGAAGTTCATCGGTTGGTTTGCAATCTTCCAGTATTTCAATGATCAAGTTTTCAGTTGGGAACAGAGAAGGCACTTGATTGAGCAAGCTTTGATAAGGGAAATTAACGAAACCGAGTTTGTTTCCAGTCGCACTGCATTGAGAGGTTAAAAAGTGGTCCGAAAGCAATCGGTTGGTAGCCAGTTCAGGATCGACATCAGGAAAAGTGTTTTTGGGTCCATCACGAAAAAGCAGCTCATAGCCGATCGTTTTCTTATCGATATCTAGAATAGGTTGTCGGGCTACATATGAGTACATTAACGGCTCTTATAATGAGTTACAAAAATCTAACTGTGGCATCATWCTAAATTATAAACAAAAAACTATGATTAGATTCCAATTACAACGAAATAGTCAACAATATTCATAGTTTAATAACAATCATTTACATACGATAAGTATTCTAAATAAAAGATCGAACTTGAAGTTCCATAGATTGCTCAGTCACAAGTAACACCGATCCTTGGGAATACCAATCACCCAACACCACTCTTTTGGCGAGACCACTGTTTAAGGTTAGTTCATGAACCGCAGGACGGTGTGTGTGTCCGTGGATTAATTGCGTTACATTGAACCTTTGCATTTCTGAAAACACCTCTTCGGGCGTTACGTCCATGATAACCATTTGCTTTTGTTCTTTTTTTTCTGCACTGCTGCTTTTTATATTGCCCACCAATCGATGGCGAACATTTAATGGTAAGTGAAGGAAAATCCATTGGACCCAAGGCTTATGCACTGTAGCACGATATTTCTGATAGCCTTCGTCTTTGGTGCACAATGTATCACCATGCATGATCAGTGTTTTGGTGCCATACAGGTCAATGGTGCAGATCTCAGGAAGCAGCGTCATTCCAGTCTGCTTTGCAAACTTTTTGCCAATCAGAAAATCCCGGTTTCCTTCAAGGAAAAAACAAGGTACACCTGAGTCGGTGAGTGTTTTAAAGGCGTTGATAATAGTGCGATTAAACGCACTATTATCATCGTCGCCAAACCATGTTTCAAAAAGATCACCCAACACATACAAAGCATCCGCATTAATCGCTTCATTTTTCATGAAAGCTAAAAAGCACTTTGTAATGGCGGGAAGTTCTTCAGAAAGATGAAGGTCAGAGATAAAAAGAGTGGTCATAGTTACCAAATAGACTGTGAGTATTAATGAAAGGGCAAATTCACATCTGCCCTTTACGATTGCTATGCGACTACTGTAGCACCAGTAATCAGCACTTCTTCTACAGGTACATCTTGGTGGTAGCCTGAGTTTCCAGTAGAGACAGATTTGATTTTGTTAACCACGTCCATTCCTTCAACCACTTCGGCGAATACACAGTATCCCCAACCGTTAGGTGTTTCAGAAGTGTGGTTAAGGAAGGTGTTGTCATTCACATTGATGAAGAACTGTGAACTTGCAGAGTGTGGTTCGTTAGTACGAGCCATTGCTAGCGTGCCTGTTTTGTTGCTTAGGCCGTTATTTGCTTCATTTTTAATCGTTGCGCGAGTTTGTTTTTCTTCTAAGCCAGAAGACATGCCGCCACCTTGAACCATGAAGCCATCAATCACACGGTGAAAAATAGTATTGTCATAAAAACCATCTTGGCAGTACTGTAAAAAGTTCGCACACGTAGCAGGTGCTTTTTCTTCGTTTAATTGGATTTTAATATCACCGAAAGAGGTGTGAAGTGTGATCATGATTTTACCTTTATGGGTCTTAAATTGTGTAGCAGTGATTCTAACGTAACTTAGCTATGATCACACTACGATTAGCAGAAAAATTCTGGTATATTCACCGCTTCGTGTAATCCCATCTTAATGAGCCTAATAAGAATGTTAAAAATATATAACTYACTAACAAAGAAGAAAGAAGAATTTAAGCCAATCGAAGCTGGAAAGGTTGGTATGTATGTTTGTGGGGTTACTATTTACGATTTGTGCCACATCGGTCATGGCCGCACGTTTGTTTCATTTGATGTGGTTTCAAGATATCTGCGTTTCTTAGGTTACGACTTGACCTTTGTACGTAATATTACGGATATCGATGACAAAATTATTAAGCGCGCTGCTGAAAATAACGAGAGTTGCGACAGCCTTACTGAGCGTCTGATTTCAGAGATGCATGCCGATTTTGATTCGCTCGGAATGAAGCGTCCAGACATCGAACCGAAGGCGACAGAATATATAACTGAAATTATCGCGCTGGTTGAATTATTGATTGAAAAGGGTTTTGCTTACGTCGCCTCAAATGGTGACGTAATGTTCGAAGTGAAGAAGTTTGATGATTACGGCAAACTGTCTCGCCAAGATTTAGAACAGCTACAAGCCGGTGCTCGAGTCGATATAGAGAGTGCTAAGCGAAGCCCAATGGATTTCGTTCTGTGGAAAATGTCTAAAGCGGGAGAGCCAATTTGGCAATCACCTTGGGGAGATGGACGTCCGGGCTGGCACATTGAGTGTTCAGCAATGAACTCTTCTATTTTAGGCAACCATTTTGATATTCATGGTGGTGGTTCTGATTTGATGTTCCCACATCATGAAAACGAAATTGCACAATCTTGCTGTGCGCACGACGGTCAGTATGTGAATACTTGGATGCACAGTGGTATGGTGATGGTTGACCGTGAAAAGATGTCAAAGTCTCTCGGTAACTTTTTTACCATTAGAGATGTTTTGGGTCATTATGATGCTGAAACAGTTCGTTATTTCTTGATGTCAGGTCATTACCGCAGTCAACTAAATTACAGTGAAGATAACTTAAAACAAGCTCGTTCTGCACTTGAGCGTTTATATACTTCATTGCGTGGTTTAGATCGTAATGCTGCTCCTGCAGGTGGCAGTGAATTTGTGAGTCGTTTCTCTTCATCAATGAACGATGACTTTAATACACCGGAAGCTTACTCTGTGTTGTTTGATATGGCACGTGAAGTGAATCGTTTGAAAACAGAGAATATTGAAGAGGCGTCTGCAGTTGGTGCATTGATGCGGGAACTCGCGGATGTATTAGGACTTTTGTCTCAAGACCCAGAAGCTTTCTTACAAGGTGATGACAGTGATGCTGATGATGTGGTTGAAATCGAGCGACTGATTAAAGCTCGTAATGATGCTCGTGCTGCTAAAGATTGGGCTGCTGCTGACCAGGCGCGTGATGCGTTAACCTCCATGAACATTGTGTTAGAAGATGGGGCTGCGGGAACGACTTGGCGCCGAACGAAATAACCCATTAAATAGTAGATAGAGGCTGGTGATTACTGGCCTTTTTTTTAAAATAAAAAAGATAAGGAATGAGTTGTGGCTCAAATGTATTTTTATTACTCGGCAATGAATGCGGGTAAATCAACCACACTGCTACAGTCAGCGTTTAACTATAAAGAGAGAGGGATGACCCCTTTGATCTTTACCGCCTCGATTGATACTCGATATGGAGAAGGAAAAGTAAGCTCTCGCATCGGTTTAGAAGCAGAAGCAAAGTTGTTTTCAAAAGAGCAAGATCTGTTAGCGGACATTACAGCCATTACGCAAAAGCAAAAAATTGATTGTATTCTCATTGATGAGTGTCAATTTTTAACCAAAGAACAAGTTTACCAGTTGACAGAGGTTGTGGATAAGCAGCATGTCCCTGTGCTCTGTTATGGATTAAGAACTGACTTTTTAGGTGAGCTTTTTGAAGGAAGCAGATACCTATTATCGTGGGCGGATAAGTTGGTTGAGTTAAAAACGATTTGCCATTGTGGGCGGAAAGCAAACATGGTGATACGTACAGATGAGCATGGGGTTGCTATTGCAGATGGTGATCAAGTGGCTATTGGTGGTAATGAGTTATATGTATCAGTGTGTCGAAAGCACTATAAAGAAGCGCTGAATAAGTAGCAGAGTGTTGAAAATGATAAGAGCACAAAGATGTTGTGCTCTTATCCATGTATCCGTTATTCATGGGTACCAAATTGTTCTGCTGAATAGGCAACACGCTCTGCAGGTGTTGGATAGACAACATCGTGTTCTAACCCTTCAATGTGTCTCAGGCGAGGTAGCAGTCCAGCGCCATTGGCTATTTGAATGGCTAACCCTGGGCGAGCATTAAGCTCTAACACCATTGGCCCTTCTTCACTGTCTAACACCATATCGGTACCTAAATAACCCAGCCCTGTCATCTCCCATGCACTGGATGCAAGTGTTAATAGCTTATTCCAGTGGGGGACTTGAAGAGTCGCCAGCTCTTTACCAGTGTCTGGATGATTTAAGACTGGTTTATCAAATTGTACTGCTCTAACAGCTTTGCCTGTTGCGATATCAATACCAACACCGACAGCACCTTGGTGAAGGTTAGCTTTACCATCTGATGCCGCTGTTGATAATCGCATCATTGCCATCACTGGGTAGCCTTTAAAGACAATCACCCGAATATCAGGAACACCTTCGTAGCTGAAACCATCGAATACGGGGTCAAACTTAATTAAGTTTTCAACCACCGCCACATCATTTTTGCCACCTAAAGAGAATAAACCAGCTAATGCGTTGGTGATGTGTCGCTCCACATCCTGTTCGTTTATTGAGGCACCAGAAGGTTTATAATAGACACCATCTTTATGAGAAACGACAACTAAGATACCTTTTCCACCACTCCCTTGTGCTGGTTTGATAACAAAACCTTGCCACTGCTTAACCATCTTATGAATACGTTTCACTTCATACTGATGGCTGATCACTCCAATTAGCTTGGGTACCGTTGCACCTGCTTTTTCAGCAATAATCTTGGTTTTTAACTTATCATCAACCAGTGGATATTTAGTTCTGTCGTTATAACGGCCGATGTAGCCGCCATTACGTTGGTTCATTCCCATGATGCCTTTAACATGAAGCTTCGATGGAGATGTAAACATGTCAAACATGGTTTAATCCTCCGCTAATGGTTTAAAGCGACGAAGTTCAGTTAAACGGTAGCCCGTGTAGTTACCAAGCATCAGTATTACTGCCAGAACCACCAACTGTAGACCAATAAAATTAAACGTGAGGTGTTCAACATAAGGGTTAGTCATGGCGATGTAGATAAGGACAGCAGTCAATAGAGAGCCACCGCCTTGAGTTGCTACCTCTTTCCAACCCTCTTCTTCCCAGAGAATCGACATACGTTCGACGGTCCAAGAGAGAATGATCATCGGGAAGAAGGTAATGCTCAATCCTTCATTAAGCCCTATTTTAAAGGCAACAACGGTAAAGACAGAGATGATCATAATCACCGCAATAATCACCGCAGAAATTCTGGCCACCAAGAGGAGGTTAAGCCGAGATAGATAACCACGGATGATTAAACCGGTACCAACGATCAGTAAGAAGCCCACAATACCGGTTAATAACTGCGTCTGCACAAAGGCAACAGCAATCAACACTGGCATAAAGGTTCCTGATGTTTTTAAGCCGATAATAATACGCAGGAACACCACAATTAATGCGCCAATTGGAATTAACATGATGGTTTTAAACATCGACTGTTCAGCCAGCGGTAAACTGTGAATAGAGAAGTTTAATAGATCGTCGGTCACCACCTTCTTTGCCGTTGCTTGAGAAGGGGAGATATCCTGGGAGATCATGGAAAAGAGTATTTGGCTATTTTTTCCGCCCACAACATCTAGGAGGGAGACATTTGAGTCATCCCAGATCAGCAAATTGTCAGGGTGACCTTGTTCACCGGTTTCAGGATTAAAAAGCACCCACTTATCTTGATCCCAAATTTCTATCATGGGCTGTACTGACTGTCGACGACGACCATCTTCGAGCCATAGCGCACCGACCACCTTATTGTGAATACCTTCCATTGACAGCAGTTTAGAGATTGCGCGCTCTTTTTTGAGGTTATTCAACAGCAGTGAGGCATTTTGATTCTCACCGTCAGTAAATTGTTTGATCAGTTCACGAGTTAACGTGGTGTTATCAGCAGAGTGTTTTCGAGCTTGATCCAACAACGACTGGGCTGATAATTGTTGCGGGCCATCAAAAGTGATGGTTTCTAGTTTTTCATCAGTAGGGTCTACATCTTGAAAATCAGCTTTAGGGTCAACAAGGAATTGAGATTTGTAGTAGAGCACTTGTGGCCCATCGGCTTGACGAATTGACCACTCTGTTCTGCGACCGTTATCGGTATTGAGATAGGCAATACCGTATCCAGGAGACGAAGCGGTTTCATCAACAAGGGTGAAACCTTTTTGAGTTTGAGGTGCAGCCATTGAGAGTTTGGCTGCTTCCCCTGACGCGGTGAACTGAATGCGAGCTTCCACATCCCATACTTGCGAGGTTTCACCTGGCGCCCATGGAACACCGTATACATCGTGCCTAAACCAGCTAAGAGCCAGTCCAACAACAACGAGCAGTGAGATCAGAAAATAAAAAGGTATTCTAGACGACATAACATCCCCGTTGAAATAGTAGCTAAATTAGATGGTTATTGAATTTACTATTGCGTTTGTAAGAACTCTTTGCTGACATCAACAATGGCAATGTCTTTAATGAACTCTCTACCTAGTAAAATAGGATGCGTCATTTGGGAGCGATCAGCAAGGGTAAAGAGGACTTTTTCATTGAGCGCCCCAAGCCCGACTCTTAGCTCAACCACTGCACGTCTTTGAAGCTCATCACTTGAAGTCTGACGAACATTCACATGGCGAACGATTGGCGCACTTATCCATTGAATTTTTTCATCAGTTTCTGCCGTATTTGCTAAGTTAAATCGAACCCATTTTTGCCCGTCACGTTCAAACTCTTGCATATTAACGGCGTTTAAGCTGGATGTTGCCGCGCCAGTGTCTACCCGAGCAGTAAATCGTGAGTCAATAGCGTCAATGGTAACCCACTCTTTTGCCCCTAAAATAAGGGTATGTTCGTAGTTGCTACTATTGTATTGATTTAAGGTGCTTTCAGTGCTCTTTTGCGAAACACTATTTGACGACGCTTTTAATCGGTTGATAATCAACTGTTGCTGCTGACGGGTTAGCACCATCTCTTCAGCCATCGCGGATAAATCAGATTCAAGGTTGAGTATATATTCATTTTGTTGATTGATAGAAGTTTCTAAGTTATTTATTTTATTATCAATCTTACTATCTAGACTCTGGATGTTAGTTTCAACCTGTTGGATAGCTGTTAATGTCTGTTCATTGCTATTATCGCTGAGCAAACTGCAACCTGACAGGAATAAAAGGGCAGAGAGTGAGAGCGTACGTCGAAGCATGATTTTTCCTAATCTACAAAATTATGAGTAATTTCAAAAGGGTTTGATATTAAAGGTCAAGTTAGTCTGGGTTTCTTGCAATCATCACCACGCGTTTAGGCGCAGGATAACCTTCTATCGTTTTACTTGGGTCTTTGGGATCTAAGTAATCAGGCAAGGAGTTGTGAGTCATCCATTGAGTGGTACGTTGTTCGTCAGTGGTGGTAGTACTGATATCCGCTATTTTTACATCCACAAAGCCACATTTTTCAATCCATACTTTTAGTGCTTTAGCTGAAGGGAAGAAGAAGACATTGCGCATCTGTGCATAGCGATCAGTAGGAACTAAGACATCGTTCTCATCACCATCAATTACTAAGGTTTCTAACACCAATTCGCCGTCTTGCACCAATTGCTGTTTCAACTGCATGATATGGTCCAACGGAGAGCGACGGTGGTAAAGCACACCCATACTAAATACAGTATCAAAAGCGTTAGAAGCTGGCAGCTGTTCAATGCCAAGAGGTAAGAGGTGGGCACGTTGATCGTTACCCAAAAGTTTACGAACGGCTTCAAACTGAACTAAAAAAAGATGTGATGGGTCGATGCCGATGGTTAATTTTGCACCTTCACCGAGCATTCTCCACATGTGGTACCCGTTACCACAACCTACGTCTAATACATGACGACCTTTTAATGGTGACAGATGGGGAAGGACACGATCCCATTTCCAATCTGAGCGCCACTCGGTATCAATATGAATGTCATGTAGGTTATACGGGCCTTTTCTCCATGGATGAAAGGTTTTCAATAGGCTCTCTAGTTTGGCTTTTTCCCCAGCCACTAACGCCACTTCATTGGTGATTTTCACTTCACTTTTCAGCTCGATGTTATCCGGTTTATCCGTCGATATCTTTTTGAGCACTCGAAGCCATTTGGGCATGTCGCCATGCTCGGAATTTTGCCAGTGGGTAAGTAGTGAGGGTAGAGTATTCAACCAAGGGCTTAATCGGTTCTTAGCAATCAGTTGGTAAAAGTCAGAGAAATCAAACATAGATTCAGTCATTCGTTATCGAGTGTAAGTGGTGAGTGATTGTAGAAACATCAACAACCACATGAATATTTTGTAACAGTAGACAGGTTACTTAATGGCAAACATGGAACCAAAATTGAAGCACTGAAACCACACTTCATTGCTACGAAAACCTAGCGCTTTAAAGCGAGCTTTATGAACATCGATGCTATCAGGGCGCATTACATTCTCGATGGCACTGCGTTTTTGACTGATCTCTAATTCGCTATAACCATTGGCGCGTTTGAAGTCATGATGTAGGTCGATCAACAGCTCATTCGCCTCATTATCTTCAAACACATATTTTTCAGACAAAATAAGAATGCCACCAGGGCGCAGCCCTTTATAAATTTTTTGTAGCAGGGTTAAGCGATCATCTGGGGAGAGGAACTGCAAAGTAAAGTTAAGCACCACAACACTTGCATCTTCAATCATAATATTACGGATGTCCGCTTCAACCACATCGACCACGGTATCTGAACGGTAAGCATTAATGTGTAATCGACAACGTTCAACCATGGCAGAAGAGTTATCGACAGCAATAATTTTACACCCTTCATGTTTGATATGACGACGCATGGATAGGGTCGCCGCGCCTAAAGAGCAGCCGAGGTCATACACCGTGGAATGCGGTTTGGCAAAACGTTCAGCCAACATCCCAATCGCTGAAATGATATTACTGTAGCCGGGAACCGAGCGTTGGATCATATCCGGAAAGACCTCTGCCACTTTCTCATCGAAGGTGAAATCGCCCATTTTATCAATTGGGGCTGCAAAGATATTATCGTGGTTTTTCATGGTTATTCTCTTCAAGCAAACGCATAAATGTTAACTCTTATCGCGTCCATCGAAAAGAGAGGCAACATTGTAGATAAAAATATGGGGATTGTCTTTATCTGTAAGCTATTTCCTTTATAATGTTTAGCTATTGTTTCGAATTGTTTGATTTTTCATCAAAAGCGGCAAATTGCTGCTTATTTAATCAAATTTATGCGAATAAACAGATTGATAACAACAGACCAATATCATGTTTTGAACGGTTTGTTGATTGGTATAACTATTATGATTGGGAAATTCATCATGCGCAGCCATTATTGTGGTCAACTGAACAAGTCCCTGGCAGGACAAACTGTAGAACTTTGCGGCTGGGTAAACCGTCGTCGTGATTTAGGCGGCCTTATCTTTATCGATATGCGAGATCGTGAAGGTATTGTTCAGGTAGTTATCGACCCAGATGTGAAAGAGATCTTCACAGAAGCTAACCAACTTCGTAATGAATTCTGTATCCGCATTACGGGTGAAGTTCGTGCACGTCCTGATAGCCAAATTAATAAAGATATGGCGACTGGTGAAGTTGAGCTTTACGCAACAGGTCTAGATATTATTAATAAATCGGAGCCTTTGCCGCTCGATTTTAACCAAATTAACTCTGAAGAGCAGCGTCTGAAGTATCGTTACATTGATCTTCGTCGCCCAGAGATGAGCGACCGCATTAAACTGCGTGCTCGTGCATCTAGTTTTGTACGTCGCTTTTTAGATGAAAATCTATTTTTGGACATCGAAACACCGGTACTTACCAAAGCGACACCTGAAGGTGCCCGTGACTACTTAGTACCAAGCCGTGTACATAAAGGCAGTTTTTACGCATTGCCACAGTCACCACAGCTGTTCAAACAATTGCTGATGATGTCTGGTTTTGATCGTTACTACCAGATCGTAAAATGTTTCCGTGATGAAGATTTACGCGCTGATCGTCAGCCTGAATTTACTCAGATAGATATCGAAACCTCGTTCATGTCGTCACAGCAGGTTCGTGAAGTGACTGAACGTTTAGTTCATGACATGTGGAAAGAGTTACTGGACGTTGAACTGGGTGAATTCCCGATCATGCCATTCTCTGAAGCGATTCGCCGTTTTGGTTCTGATAAGCCGGATCTGCGTAACCCATTAGAGTTGGTAGACGTCGCAGATTTAGTCAAAGATGTTGAGTTTAAAGTCTTCTCAGGTCCTGCTAATGATGAAAAAGGACGTGTTGCAGTAATTTGTGTACCGGGTGGCGCTAAGCTCTCTCGTAAGCAGATTGATGAGTACGGAAACTTTGTCGGCATCTATGGCGCTAAAGGTTTAGCATGGATGAAGGTTAACGACCGTGAGGCAGGATTTGCAGGTGTTCAATCTCCAGTGGCTAAGTTCTTAAATGAAGAGGTGGTTAATGCACTTCTTGAGCGAACGAATGCGCAAACGGGCGACATTATTCTCTTTGGCGCAGACACTTCACGTGTTGTTGATGAAGCGATGGGTGCACTTCGAGTGAAACTTGGCGATGATTTAGAGCTAACGGATAAAAATGCTTGGGCGCCACTTTGGGTGATTGATTTCCCAATGTTTGAGCAAGATGAAGAGGGTAACCTGCACGCCATGCACCACCCATTCACTTCGCCACTTGGTTTAACTGCTGAACAGCTAGCAGCAAACCCTGCGGCAGCAAATTCTGATGCTTACGATATGGTCATTAACGGTTATGAAGTGGGCGGTGGTTCAGTACGTATTCATAATGCAGATATGCAGAAGGCAGTGTTTGGTATTCTAGGTATTGACGCGCAAGAGCAGCAAGATAAGTTCGGTTTCTTACTTGAAGCGTTGAAGTACGGTACGCCGCCTCACGCAGGTTTAGCGTTTGGTTTAGACCGTTTAGCTATGTTGTTATGTAATACAGACAACATTCGTGATGTGATTGCGTTCCCTAAAACAACCGCGGCATCATGTCTACTGACTAATGCGCCAAGCAAAGCAAACCCAGCGTCTCTGGATGAGCTTGCAATAGAAGTATCAAAAAAAGCAGAATAGAGTTAACCCTTGTCGTATTGTAAAGGTTGACGATTCAATAGAAGCAAAGTGACTACGGTGACTTTGCTTTTTTTTTGCAAATAGAATTACAATCATACTGTTATTAGAAAATTAGGTCTTTATGTCCATTATTCTTGGGATAGATCCCGGCTCTCGCATCACTGGTTATGGGGTGATCAAACAAAATGGTAGGCAGCTTATTTACTTAGGCAGTGGCTGTATTCGCACCTCTGAAAAAGAGTTACCAGGACGTCTTAAACAAATTTATGCTGGAGTGAGCGAGATCATTACGCAATTTCAACCGGATGAATTTGCGATTGAACAGGTATTCATGTCTAAAAATGCCGACTCGGCGTTAAAGTTAGGTCAAGCTCGTGGCAGCGCCATCGTTGCGGCGGTGAATGCCGATCTTCCCGTGTACGAATACGCGGCACGACTCATTAAACAAGCGGTAACCGGTTCTGGTAGTGCAGATAAGGCGCAAGTACAACACATGGTGACCAGCATGCTAAAACTGCCAGCCCAGCCTCAAGCAGATGCTGCGGATGCCTTAGGGGCGGCAATTTGTCATGCCAACGTAAATAAAACCTTGGTAGCATTAGCAGGAAAAGCAAGCGGAGCAAAAAAAGGGCGATATCGTTAAATTACTGGATATCTAACCAGTAATTCATTATTATTCATGACTTAATAAATGAAGAGAAGTGAGTCTATTGTGATCGGTCGTTTACGTGGCAAGTTAGTAGAAAAGCAGCCTCCAGAGGTATTGATTGAACTGGGTGGCTTAGGCTACGAAGTGAAAATGCCGATGAGCTGTTTTTATGAATTACCCGAACTTGGCCAAGAAGCGATTATCTACACGCATTTTGTGGTGCGTGAAGATGCTCAACTCCTCTATGGGTTTAACACCGTTAAAGAACGTGCGCTATTTCGTGAAGTGATTAAAGCTAATGGCGTTGGACCAAAACTTGGATTAGCGATTCTTTCAGGAATGACGGCAGCGCAATTTGTCGGTTGTGTTGAGCGCGAAGATGTTTCTACATTGGTGAAACTTCCCGGTGTCGGTAAGAAAACGGCGGAACGTTTAGTCGTAGAGATGAAAGACCGATTAAAAGGTTGGGGAGAAGGGGATCTCTTTACTCCCGTTAGCGACGAGTTCTTGGCAGATAATCAAGAGATGGCGGTCGCTAAACCAGAGAACTCAAAAGAGGAAGCGATCAGTGCGTTGGTCTCTCTCGGCTACAAGCCACTGCCAGCAGCAAAAGTGATATCGCAGGTTATTAAACCAGGAATGAGCAGCGAAGATCTCATCCGAGAAGCGCTTCGAGCCATGGTCTAAATTGGAATAGTTATGATTGAAGCAGATAGATTGATTGCCGTTGATAATCCGACTTTTAAAGAAGAGGATATTATCGATCGCGCGATACGCCCCAAAAAGCTGAATGAATACCGTGGTCAAGACCATGTGCGTAGTCAGATGGAGATCTTCATTAAAGCGGCGCAAATGCGCAATGAGCCCCTTGATCATCTATTGATATTTGGCCCCCCTGGTTTAGGTAAAACCACCTTAGCCAACATCGTTGCCAATGAGATGGAGGTGAACATACGAACCACTTCAGGGCCAGTATTAGAGAAAGCGGGCGATCTAGCGGCACTACTTACCAATCTTGAAGAGAATGATGTTCTCTTTATTGATGAGATACACCGCCTTAGCCCAGTAGTTGAAGAGATACTCTATCCGGCCATGGAAGATTATCAATTGGATATTATGATAGGTGAGGGGCCAGCAGCCCGTTCTATTAAAATTGATCTCCCTCCATTCACACTCATAGGTGCGACAACAAGAGCGGGCTCATTGACATCTCCTTTACGAGACCGATTTGGTATTGTTCAGAGGTTGGAGTACTACAACGTAGAAGATCTGCAGTACATTGTAGAGCGCAGTGCTGGTTGCCTGAATTTATCAATGGAATCTGATGGCGCATTAGAAGTGGCTCGTCGTGCACGTGGAACACCTCGTATTGCTAACCGACTATTAAGACGTGTAAGAGATTATGCAGAAGTAAAGGCTAATGGGTTAATTTGCCCTGATGTCGCCGATAAAGCACTTAATATGCTGGATGTTGACAGTAAAGGTTTCGACTATATGGACCGTAAGTTGTTATTGGCGATTATGGAGAAGTTTTCTGGTGGGCCAGTTGGCTTGGATAACTTAGCAGCAGCGATTGGGGAAGAGAAAGACACCATAGAAGATGTGATTGAACCTTATCTCATTCAACAAGGCTTTTTACAAAGAACCCCAAGAGGGCGAATTGCCACCGATCACGCTTATCTTCATTTTGGTTTGCAGCGCTAAATATTTATAAAAGCTAAGCTAGCCGAAATTATTTGGCTGGCTTTCTCAATAACAGTTCAGTAGAATCTCAGCCGTTACAATTTTGACTCCGGTCACACTAATCTCGCCTATTTTTTATTCAACAATCCCCTGTAAATTGATCTAGATCAACTGTCTTCGATTGGATTGATTAATGCGACTTACAAGTTGATTTAGATCAGCATTGCTTCTCACAAAAAATGTTTGACCTCCAATACCATAAGCGTAATATTAGCCAAAGCTACATTAGATTGAGCTTAACAATATTCTAACGTAGCGCATACAAATCTATAACATGAGAAGGCTCACTTCTCAAAATGTAGTAATCTTCTCGCACTATTTAGTGCCTATTTTCATGAACTGAACTATGTATAACAGGTACGCAGCCTGATACAAAAGGGGTTATCATGCTAACAGACGTTGTTGAGTTATCGCGGTTTCAATTCGCACTTACAGCAATGTACCACTTCCTATTTGTCCCATTAACCATCGGTATGGCATTTTTGCTGGCGATCATGGAGTCACTCTATGTGATGACAGATAAAGTCATCTACAAAGACATGACCAAATTTTGGGGTAAACTTTTCGGCATTAACTTTGCGCTGGGTGTCGCAACTGGTCTAACAATGGAGTTCCAGTTTGGCACTAACTGGTCATACTATTCTCACTATGTTGGGGATATTTTTGGCGCACCACTGGCGATTGAAGCTTTAATCGCTTTTTTCTTAGAATCAACCTTCGTTGGGTTGTTTTTCTTTGGTTGGGATCGGTTATCTAAACGCCAGCACTTAACCGTTACTTGGTTAGTAGCCTTAGGGTCTAATTTCTCCGCTTTGTGGATTCTGATTGCCAATGCCTGGATGCAAAATCCGGTGGGTGCAGAGTTTAACTTTGAAACCATGCGGATGGAGATGGTCAGTTTCAGTGAAGTGATCTTTAACCCTGTTGCACAGGTTAAGTTTGTACACACAGTAGCCTCGGGTTATACCTGTGGTGCGATGTTTGTTTTAGGCATCAGTTCCTATTACCTCCTCAAAGGACGAGATGTTGCGTTTGCACGTCGCTCTTTCGCTATTGCGGCTTCATTTGGTATCGCCTCGATTTTATCCGTTATCGTTTTAGGCGATGAGTCTGGTTATGAGTTAGGTGACGTACAAAAAGTGAAGTTAGCGGCGGTAGAAGCTGAATGGCATACAGAAGAAGCGCCGGCAGCCTTTACGGCATTTGGTATCCCAAACCAAGAGACGATGGAAACGGACTACGCGATCAAAATACCGTATGCGATGGGCATCATTGCTACACGCTCGCTAGACAAACAAGTCACCGGTATTCGTGATCTTAAAGATGAACATGAAGTTCGTATCCGTAATGGCATGGTCGCTTATGGCTTGTTAGAAAAACTCAGATCGGGTGATAGAACAGAGCAGAATCTAGCCGAATTTGACGCCATTAAACACGATTTAGGTTATGGGTTATTACTTAAGAAATACACAGATAATGTCGTGGATGCTACCGAAGAACATATCATGGCAGCGGTTGACGATTCCATTCCACAAGTCGCGCCACTTTTCTTTAGTTTCAGAATTATGGTTGGCTTAGGCTTTATTATGTTGTTTATTTTTGGCGCGGCGTTTATACAAACTTGTCGTCAAAAAATCGAACAGAAGCGCTGGTTACTCAAAGCCTCGTTGTTTGCTATTCCCGCCCCTTGGATCGCCATTGAAGCGGGTTGGTTTGTGGCTGAATATGGTCGTCAACCTTGGGCAGTTGGTGAGATTCTTCCCGTCAATGTAGCAGCGTCAGCATTAACGGCAGGACAGATTTGGGCATCGCTAGGTGCGATCATCGCATTGTATACGGTGTTTTTAATCGCAGAGGCATACTTGATGGTTAAGTTTGCACGCAAAGGACCAAGCAGTCTGAAAACAGGTCGTTATCACTTTGAGCAACAAAGTGACAATGCGGAATCTAAATTCGATCGTCAAGTTGAAGCGTAATAGGAGAGTTAACAATGTTTGATTATGAAATGTTACGCTTTATCTGGTGGGCACTGATTGGAGTATTACTGATTGGTTTTGCGGTGACAGATGGATTTGATATGGGAGTGGGCACTTTGGTCCCGATCATAGGTAAAACCGACTCCGAACGCCGTGTGATGATCAACTCGATAGCGCCTCATTGGGATGGAAATCAGGTTTGGTTAGTGACAGCAGGTGGTGCCCTTTTTGCGGCTTGGCCACTGGTGTATGCCACCTCATTCTCAGGTTTTTACTTTGCCATGATTGTCGCTCTCGCGGCATTGTGGTTTCGACCAATTGGTTTTGACTATCGCTCGAAAATTGAAGATAAGCGTTGGAGAAGTGCTTGGGATGGCGCGATTTTCATTGGTAGCTTTGTCCCACCAATCATTTTTGGTGTCGCTTTCGGAAACTTGATGCAAGGGGTTCCGTTTGAGCTTAATGACCTAATGATGTCTAAGTATCATGGTAGCTTTTTTGCTTTGCTTAACCCTTTTGCACTGTTATGTGGAGTGATCAGCCTATTCATGTTCGTCATGCAAGGAGGAACTTGGCTGCAGATGAAAACAACAGACGAGCTTTACCAACGAGCCAAAGTGGTCACGCAGATCAGTGGATTAATGGTTGCGCTTCTATTTGTGATGGCAGGCTTTTGGGTTCACTCGATGGAAGGGTATGTAATTACCTCCCAGATAGTGACTGATGCGGCCTCCAACCCGCTCACTAAAGAGGTTGTTACACAAGTTGGTGCATGGTTCCTAAACTATGATAACTACCCATTACTGTGGATTGCCCCTTCGTTAGCGGTAATAATGCCGCTCATTACCGTGATGGCAACTCGATTTAACTGGTCAGGTTTTGCTTTCTTTACATCAAGTTTAACCAATGCTGGGGTGATACTCACATTCGGTTTCGCACTGTTTCCATTTGTGATGCCATCGAGCTTAAATCCATCACACAGTCTAACGATGTGGGATTCCACGTCGAGTGAGTTGACTCTCTCAATCATGACCGCAGTGGCGGCGGTGATGGTGCCAATTATTTTGGCCTATACCTCGTGGACTTACTACAAGATGTTCGGACGTATTGACAGTAAATTTATTGAAGAGAACAAAAACTCTCTCTATTAAAAAATTCAGATTAAGGAGCCAACTATGTGGTATTTCGCATGGATACTGGGTGTGTTATTAGCGTGCTCATTTGCAATTATTAATGCACTTTGGTTAGAACATACCGAGATGATGGATAACGACAGCGAATAATTTCCCTGTTTACATCTAGACATCACTTACCTATAAAGCAGTTTGTTGAACTTTTGTTCAATCGGCTGCTTTTTTATATTCAATATGAATTAAATTGATGTGATTTAACAAACTTTTACCTTATGCTTTCGTTACTATTCACTATATCAGGTATAGTGGTCACAGATTTTTAGTTATATTTGGTGATATGTTGATGAGTCAGAATCAAATAGGACCAACCTTTGAATGGCCAATAACGGTTTATTACGAAGATACAGATGCTGGGGGAGTAGTTTATCACTCCAACTATCTGAACTATTTTGAGCGAGCCAGAACGGAACTTTTACGATCTATTGGCGTCTCTCAACAGGAACTATTAAAACAACATTTAGGGTTTGTGGTTAGGCATATCGATATTGACTACCTTATCGGTGCTAAATTAGACCAACAATTAACCGTGAAAACATATTTAACAGAAACACGCAAAGCATCAATCACATTTTGTCAGGAGTTAGTCAATTCTGAGAATGCCCTATTGTGTAAAGCTGCTGTTAAGGTAGCCTGTATCGATGTGAGCAAAATGAAACCCAAAGCAATTCCAAACGAAATCATGTCGGAGATGACCAGTGACAGGTGAATTATCAATTCTCGATCTTTTTTTACAAGCCAGTTTACTGGTAAAGGTCGTAATGCTTATCCTTTTAGGAATGTCCATTGTTTCATGGGCAATGATCATGAAACGGTCAAAAGTATTGGCACAAGCCGCTGAATATACAGAGCGCTTCGAAGATAAGTTTTGGTCGGGTATCGATCTTTCCAAATTATATAAAGAAGTGAGTGCTCGTAAAGAGAGCATTACGGGGTCTGAACAAATTTTCTATGCAGGTTTTAACGAGTTCGCCCGTTTAAGAAGAGTCAATGGTTCATCATCTGAAGCGGTTATGGATGGAACTGACCGTGCAATGCGTGTGGCAGTATCAAGAGCAGTCGATGAGCTAGAAACCAATCTGCCTTTTCTCGCCACCGTAGGTTCAATTAGTCCCTATATTGGATTGTTTGGAACCGTGTGGGGAATCATGCATGCCTTCATCGCGTTAGGAGCAGTCAAACAAGCGACACTTGCCATGGTAGCACCGGGTATTGCGGAGGCACTGGTTGCAACAGCGATGGGCTTATTTGCTGCTATTCCTGCTGTTATCGCCTATAACCGATTAAGTACCAAAGTATCTAAACTTGAACACAATTACGCCATGTTTATGGATGAGTTCTCAAGTATTTTGCATCGTCAGGCGATGTCTGCGAAGGAATAATCATGGCAGGTTATCAACCTAAAAAGAGAAAATTAACGGCAGAGATTAATGTAGTGCCATACATCGATGTGATGTTGGTACTATTGATTATCTTTATGGTGACGTCCCCGTTTGTCACTCAAGGAGTGGACGTTGAGTTACCCGATATGACTAATGCTAAATCAGCTATTGATTTGGCCGATGGCAATACTCAAGCCAGCTTCATTATTATCGAAGTGGATAAACAAGGCGGATTAGGATTAAGTGTCAACAATGAAGAGGTGACTCGTGGTTTAACCATGAATGATCTTGTCGTTAGAGTAAAAGCGGAATTACAGATTAATCCAAACTCACCGGTTGCTGTTGGGGGAGATGCAAGTACCCCTTATGCAGAGATCGTATTGGTGCTCGATGAAATGAGTAAAGCAGGTATCACGAAAGTGGGTCTGTTGACCGATTTAAAGGAATAGTAAAGCGATAAGCAGTCGATGAAGAAGAATAATAACTACAGCGTCGCCCTGACAGTTTCAGTCATACTCCATTTGGTGCTACTTGCACTGTTATTATGGGGTAGTGATTTTTCTATGTCTGATAGAAAAGCAACGCCAAATACCATTCAAGCTGTAGTGATTGACCCTAATGCAGTGGCTCAACAAGCCAAAACAATTCGACAACAGAGAGATAAAGCCCAGAAGGTTGAGCAAGATCGTCTTGATAAATTGCGCAAACAAGCCGATGAGTTGCAAAAAAATCGTGTAGCCGAAGAGGAACGAATTCGTAAGCTTAAAGCCGATAAAGTAAAAGCCGACAAAGCGGCTCGTGAAGCAGAAGCGAAAAAGATTGAGCGTCAAAAAGAACAAAAAATAGCCAAAGAAAAAGCCGATGCAGAGCGGAAGCTAGCAGCAACAGCAGAAGCAGACCGTAAGCGTAAGCAGGAAGCGGCAAACAAAGCTGAGCAGCAACGAATAGAGAAAGAGAAAGCGGCTAAAGCGGCATCGGTTAAAGCTGAAAAAGCAGAAGCCGATCGAGTAGCGAAAGAGAAAGCCGCTGCAGTAGCCGCTGAAAAAGTGAAACAAGAGAATGAACGCGCCGCAAAAGCCGAAGCACAACGTATTGCGAAAGAGAAAGAAGCGGCTGCTGCTGTGAAGAAGGCGGAGCAAGAGAAAGCCAGAGCCGCAAAAGCAGAAGCAGATCGTAAAGCCAAAGAGGCCGCATTGAGTGATATTTTTGCGGGTTTAGAGTCTGAAACACAGCAAAATAGCAGTGCTAAACAGAAGTACATCGCCAGCGAAAGGGAAAGATACGGTGCGATATACACTCAGATGATTCAACAAAATTTTTTGATTGAACCCAGTTTTATTGGTAAAAAATGTCGGGTGAATATGAAACTTTCAGCATCAGGTTTTGTTATCGATGTTAATGGGCAGGGAGACAGAACACTTTGTCAGGCATTAAAAAGAGCTGTGACAAAAGTTGGAACCTTCCCCATATCAGATGATCCAGAAGTAATGAAAGAGTTGAGAAGTGTAAGCATGACTTTTGAACCAAATAAATGATTTATGAAAATTTGAACAGAAACTTAATAGGCAGCGTAGATTGTGTTTAATCAAGGAATAAGGAAATAGATGTGCTTAATCAATTATTAATTGGATTGCTTATTACTATCTTGAGCTTTAGCCAAGTGGCAAAAGCGGAGTTACAGCTGGTTATAACAGAGGGTATCGATTCAGCACGTCCCATCGGTATTGTGCCGTTCAAATGGACGGGCCCAGGCAAGTTACCCCAAGATATCGCAGGGGTTATCTCTTCTGATCTACAACGAAGTGGCAAATTCAGCCCAATTTCAACCAGTAAAATGCCGCAAACACCTTACAGCGACAAAGAGGTCGATTACTCTGCGTGGACCTCAATGGGGGTAGACTCACTGGTTACTGGTAGCATCAGCAAAGATGTGGCTACTGGAAAGTATGTGGTTAAATATCAGCTGATTGATGTGGTTCGTGGCAAGTTAACCAAGGGAAGCAGCAAAGGCTTGACCAGTGACGGTTCTCTCGCGTTAAGTAATGATCATGTTTTAGTTAACAATATTGCAAAGATAACTGAAAAACAGCTTCGCAAGTATGCACACCGTATTTCAGATTTGGTGTACGAAAAGTTAACCGGTGAAAAAGGCGCATTCCTGACCCGAGTCGCTTATGTGGTGGTCAGCGATAAAGCAAAATACCCATATCAACTAAGAATTGCAGATTATGATGGTTATAATGAACGTCTTGTCTTAAAATCAAGACAGCCGCTCATGTCCCCAGCGTGGTCTCCAGACGGCAGTAAATTAGCGTATGTCAGCTTTGAGAATAAACAAGCTCAAATCTTTCTCATGAATATTTACACCGGTAAAAGAGAGAAGCTTACCTCTTTCCCTCGCCATAATGGAGCGCCACGTTTTTCTCCAGACGGTAAAGAGTTGGCGATTGTGCTCTCGAAAAGTGGCAGTCTGCAGGTTTATATTTTAAACCTCAAAACTCGAAAAATGCGTCAAATAACACGTGGAAGAGCCAATAATACAGAGCCATTTTGGGATCCATCCGGTAAGTCTCTCATAATTACCTCAGATCGGGGTGGTAAACCTCAGATTTATCGAGTAAATTTAGCAGATGGTTCAACAAAGCGTTTAACATGGAAAGGTAGCCAAAATTTGGGAGGACAACTTACTCCTGATGGACGTTATCTGATTATGGTTAATCGTTCTAATTCTGGTTTTAATTTAGCCAAGCTTGATTTGCGTAATGGTGCACTTCAAGTATTAACTAAAACATTACTGGATGAATCACCTAGCATTGCGCCTAATGGTGGGATGGTGATTTACAGCTCCATGTACAATAAAGAAAACGTTCTTTCTATGGTCTCAATTGATGGACGATTTAAAGCGCGATTACCAGCAACAAATGGGCGTGTTAGAGCGCCTGCTTGGTCTCCATTTTTATAGCAAAAAAATATATTTAGGATAAAAAGGAAAATATGATGCAACTAAATAAACTTCTTAAAGGGCTTCTAATTGCGTTGCCTGTAATTGCACTTTCGGCATGTAGCTCTAGCGATAGCGCAACTGACGGAACTGATGGCCAAGCAACAACTAACGAAGCAGCAACTAACGGCACTAACGGTACCGATACTACAGTCGTTACTGCAGTTGACCAAGAAGCCGCGATGACAGAGCAGCAAGTTCTAGAACAAGCGCTACGTCAAGAGCAAACGGTTTACTTCGCCTTTGATAACTCAACAATTTCTTCAGACTACGAAGAGATGCTAGCTGCTCACGCTGCATTCCTAAGTGCTGATAGCTCTTTAAAAGTAACTGTTGAAGGACACGCTGATGAGCGTGGTACTCCTGAGTACAACATCGCACTAGGCGAGCGTCGTGCAGCAGCAGTATCTAAGTACCTTGAAACTCTAGGTGTTCAGGCTGACCAAATCTCTATCGTAAGCTACGGTGAAGAGAAGCCACTAGAGATGGGTCAATCAAGTGAAGCATACGCGAAAAACCGTCGTGCAGTACTTGTATACTAATTTGTAACTTTGGTTAATCTTAATATGAACAGTAACGTAAAGCGTATCTTACCGCTTTTGTTGCTGGTGAGTTCGGCAGCCCATGTGGTTGCCGAACCTGCACCTGTCTCCGATCTGAATTCGAACGCAACGACAACCAGCACACCCTCAAGTAATCAATCTGTCACACCAACCCAACGCTCATCTGAATCTAGTATTGAAAGGCTAGAGCGCTTATTAAAAAGTGGTAATCGGGTACAGTTGGCGATGCAACAACAGCTTGATGAGATTGCTACAGAGCTCTCAGAGCTGAGAGGAAACGTTGAACGTAATAGCTACGATTTAGGCCAGATGTTAGAGCGCCAACGCGATCTATACAGAGAGTTAGAAGCAGTTAGAAGCCAGCCAGCAGCGGAATCAACGGTGTCAGAAGATTCTGGAACCGATTCAGGCTCTGCTCAAGGATCTTATGCAACCAGCAATTCTGAAAATGAAGAGTATCAAGCTGCGGTTAATTTAATCTTAAAAGACAAAAATTATACCGGTGCGATTTCAGCATTTGAAACCTTCTTAACCTCTTACCCTGAGTCTGTGTTTACGCCTAATGCCAACTATTGGTTAGGACAATTATTCTTTGCTCAGAAAAATGATGTAGAAGCTGCCAAGAACTTTGCACAAGTTATTTCATTTGCCGACTCCAATAAACGCGCTGATGCGTTATTAAAATTGGGTGATCTCGCACGTAGAAATAACAACAATGAAGCGGCTAAGAAATATTATCAGCTTGCGGTTGATGACTACCCGAAAAGCACCACGGCCAGTCAAGCAGCAGACAATCTTAAAAAGTTATAATAATGCCTCATTATATTCATAAAGGTCGCTTTTGCGGCCTTTTTTATTGGGTGTATCTTAGGTAACTTTGAGTATATACTACTCGGATTACTTGTATTAACTCCATGAGTCAGAGCAATGAGTCATATTCTAGATCACGTCGACACCGTTTACCCATTTCCCCCAAAACCAATCCCTCTATCAACGGACGAAAAACAGGCCTACAGAGCTCGTATCGAGACGTTGCTAAAAGAGAGAGATGCTGTCTTAATTGCGCATTACTACACGGATCCTGAAATTCAGGCTTTAGCTGAAGAGACTGGCGGATTTGTCGGAGACTCGCTTGAAATGGCTAAATTTGGCAACCGTCATCCAGCCAAAGTATTGATCATTGCCGGGGTTCGATTCATGGGAGAGTCTGCAAAGATCCTTACCCCTGAAAAGACCATTTTAATGCCAACCTTAGAGGCGGAATGCTCTCTCGATTTAGGCTGCCCTGCTGATAAATTCAGTGAGTTTTGTGATGCACACCCTGACCATACGGTCGTAGTGTATGCGAATACCTCAGCGGCGGTAAAAGCAAGAGCTGACTGGGTGGTCACCTCAAGCATTGCACTGGAAATTGTTGAGCAGTTAGACAGTGAAGATAAAAAAATCATCTGGGGTCCGGATCGCCATTTAGGATCTTACATTGCCAATCAAACTGGCGCTGAGATGCTGCTGTGGCAAGGTGAGTGTATTGTTCACGATGAGTTTTCTGCCCAAGCATTAAAAACGGCAAAAACGCTGCATCCTGACGCCGCGGTATTGGTGCACCCTGAGTCTCCAGCCAGCGTTGTCGCTTTGGCTGATGCCGTGGGTTCAACCAGTCAGCTGATTAAATCAGCGAAATCACTGCCACAAAAGAAGCTGATAGTGGCGACTGACAAAGGTATCTTCTTTAAGATGCAACAGTTAGTGCCAGAAAAAGAGCTGATAGAAGCACCAACAGCCGGAGCGGGCGCGACATGTCGAAGTTGTGCTCACTGTCCGTGGATGGCGATGAATGGCTTGAAAGCGATTGAATCGGCGTTAACCGAAGGTGGGGAGCAGCATGAAATTTTTGTGGATGAGGCGTTACGCATCAAATCACTGATTCCACTGAATCGAATGTTAGATTTTGCGGCCAATTTGCAAAACTAAATAGTCAATAGAATCAAATAAAAGCCTGATGTTTAATCAGGCTTTTTTATTTCTATCGATTATTGTTGGTCATCACTCTCTTGAGCCAAGATGTGTCCCTTTTGAGTTAATCCGCACAACATGGTAGGCATGCCATTGTAAATAAGTTCAAACTCATCAAGCCCTTCAATACCCTGAGCAGACAGTGTTGCTAATGCTGTTTCGGGATCGAATAACATACTAACAGAAAGCAATACCCCGCCTAGCAGTGCATTATCTTCACTCTCTTCAGGCATGAAGGTCTCCCAATCATCACGGGTCAACTGCCAACCTTGAAGCAGGCCTTCAGTAAAATGACGAGTGTCTGCACTTACAATATCCGCTTCGTCTAACTGACACGCTTCAGGCCACACCCACTCGCCTGATAGGAGCTCACCACGATACTGATTCCACAGGTTAACAATGTGATTGGCATAGTGTTCGAGTTGCTCCTGGCTGGTAAAAGGAGACACTTCCTCACCGCCCCATAAAAAGGCTAACCACTCCGCGGGATCAATTAATAGGGGTGCAGAAGCCATAGAAACGATAAAGCCTTGAGTCTGTGCAAGGGGAAGAAGTGATTCTGAAAACTCTTCAGTGTTCAGTATTTTGGCTAAATCCATGTCGGTAAATGTGCTGCTCATTGATAACGTTCTCTAAATTATTTTGGTGTAATTCTAACAGCCTCACACGTAGATGACTCACAAAAGTTATTACAATAACGAAATTTGATTTACTATTGAGCACTTGGATCCCAATGAGAGTAATAACTCAAAGTAAGGGTTGCAATTTTTTCAAAAACGGTAATGATACCTATTCTTATTTGCGCGCTAGCTTTAGTGATGCCGAATACATTCGTTTATCTTTGATGGCAGTAAAATTATTCACATGAAAATTCAACGAACAGTACAAATGAATCGTTTTAACGCAATGATATTGTTACTACTGGTATCAGTCACTGTAATGCACATGCCCCCTGTATATGCTGACTCACTTTCACAAGCCAGAGATATTGAAAGCCAAACGAATGCAGAGTCTCGTCAGAGCCAATCCGTGATTGATAGAGATTTCAAAGAGATAGAGCAACTCAAAGCGCAAATTGAGCAAAAGAAAGTAGCACTCAACAATTTAACGCTCTATCAGCAACATTTAGCAAACTTAGTAGCGAGTCAAAACAGTGAGCTAAGCAGCTTAGAACAACAAATCGACGATATTAAGGTGACCAAACAGGGTATCGTCCCATTGATGTATCACATGTTGTTTGCGTTACAACAGATGATAGACACAGATATCCCAGTGAGAATCACCTCGCGTTATGAACGATTGGATGAACTTAATCAACTGATGAAACGCGCCGATGTGAGTGAAGCTGAAAAATATCGTCGCCTATTAGAAGCGTATCAAATCGAAATTGATTACGGCACTAAAATGGGAATTTATAATGATGAAATCACTCTGAAAAACGGCGAGGTGAGGCAAGTATCACTGTTGCATTTAGGGCGAATTGTTTTAGTGGCGCGTAGCATGAACAACCAACAGCATTGGTTTTACTCTAAACAACAGCAACAGTGGAACGAGCTTAATGTGGAACAAGTATTTTCTGTGGATAAAGCGTTCGCTATTGCAGAGAAGAAACAGGCCCCTGAGCTTCTATCTTTACCGCTCTCCCTACCGGTGGCAACACATTGGGAGAACAAGTAATGAACCTTACCAATCTAAAATTGCCGTCTATCGCAACCATTTTGTTTACCGTGTTCACTCTAACCCTACACTCAGTATCCTATGCTAGTGATATTACTCAATTGGATAATAAAGCCAGAGCGAATCAACAGACAGAGAGCCAGCATAATGCAAGCCGAGAAACGAGCAGTAAACAGACCAAAGCTCAACTGAAAGCGGCATTAAAGCAATTAGAAAAAATGAGCAAAGCGGTTGAGGCGCAAAACCAGAATTTGGCTGAACAGTTTAGTGCAAACGAAAAAAAACTGGCTGAAAAAGAGCAGCTACTTCAACTAGAAACGGGCAGCTTAGGAGAGATGTTTGGAGTAGTAAGACAGGTGGCTAAAGAGGTAAATACAGATCTCAAGCACTCTTTTGCAACAATCGAACAGACTCGCTCAATGGAAGCGGTTGAACAAGTTATCAGTACTGATGCCCTCCCTTCACTGGATCTACTCACTTCATTATGGCAAGTGATGGAGCAACAGGTTCGTTCAAGTGGGGAGATCGTAGCGGTTGATGTTAACTATATTGACGGCAACGGTACTCAAGCCGTTATACAAGCTATTCGTTTAGGTGATCTAGCCTTAGTGGGTACCAATGGTTATTTGAACTGGGATTCAGTGCAGGGTCAGGCAACGGACTATCTCGCTCAGCCTAACGAAGTACCAACATCAACATCGATCACTGCGGCATCAGCGTTATTGCTTGATCCGACTCGTGGCCAGCTTTTAGCACAATTTGAGTTTCAACCTACAATCAAACAGCGAATTGAACAGGGTGGGGTAGTTGGTCAGATTATTATCGCACTGCTTATTATCGGTTTATTGATTACGCTATACCGCGGTGTTGTTCTATTAAAAGTTCAAACGCAAATCACCAAACAACTTAAAAATCCTGACCGAATAACGGATAACCCGTTAGGAAGAGTCTTAAAAGTCTTTACGCGTGAAAAAGAGCAGACAATCGAATCGCTAGAGCTAAGGCTTCTTGAATCAATCATCGATGAGCAACAAGGACTGGAACAGGGACTCTCGATGCTGAAACTGATGGCAGCAATCGCTCCTATGTTAGGGTTACTAGGAACGGTGACAGGTATGATTGAGACCTTCCAAGTCATCACAGAGTTTGGCAACAGCGACCCTAAAGTGATGGCTGGCGGTATCTCTATGGCCTTAATGACCACGGTGTTAGGTTTAGTTGCGGCAATGCCACTGCTGCTCGCTCATAACCTGTTATCCAGCCGCGCAGAGGCCATCAAAGGAACGCTAGAAAAACAGAGTGTTAGCCTAGTCGCTGAACGAGCAGAAGCGACACTGTGATGATGGATTTACTTTCCCTTCATCTCAACGCACTCAGTGAGTTCATGACTCGGGGAGGTATGGTTCTATGGTGGTTAGCCGCCGTGGTAGCGTTAAGTTGGACTCTGATTATTGAACGGATTGTCTTTTTATTGTGGGGTTATCCTAAGATGAAAAAGCAGTGGTTGTCTCAATGGCAACTAAGAACAGAGCATGAATCTTGGTTTGCACATGCTAAAAAGCAAGGTGTTATTCAACAAGCACACCTATCTCTTAACCAACATTTGGACTTTATTAAAGCACTGGTCACCCTATGCCCGATGCTAGGCTTGCTTGGTACGGTAACCGGAATGATTACAGTGTTTGATATGATGGCATTACAGGGCAGTAGTGAGCCTACATTGATGGCGGCGGGCATTTCAATGGCCACGTTACCAACCATGGCCGGAATGGTGGCTGCCTTAGCGGGGCTGTTTGCTCATTCGAGATTATCGAAAACGATACATCGACGCGAGTTACGACTTGAACAGCAGTTAAGGAGCAGCGCATGCGCTTAATACGCCAAGCAAAACAGAAAGAAGAAGCACAAGTTGATCTCACCTCGATGCTGGATATTGTGTTTATCATGTTGATCTTTTTTATCGTCACCAGCTCTTTTGTTAGAGAGTCGGGGGTCGAGGTGAATCGTCCGCAAGCAAGTCACTCAAGCAGTCAAAGTGAGGCGGGTATTTTTGTGGCTGTTACCGCAGCAAACGATGTGTATATTGATAAGCGCAGAGTAGATATTGAACGGGTTCAAGCGGTGTTAGAGCATCTAAGCAGCGATCTTCCCGAAGCCAGTTTAGTGATTCAAGCAGACAAGCACGCCTACAATGGTACGGTTGTTGAAGTGATGGATGCTGCGAAAGGAGCGGGTATATCTAAAATCGCCATTGCCACGGATCCTAAGTCGTGATTCGTCTGCTGATATCCATGCCGATTGCTCTGGCAATGACAGCTATCTTGTTCGTACTTATGGCCAATATTGTCGAGAAGCCCAACAATCAAGGTGTAAGAAGTGCTTCACCACTTCTGTTTGATGTTTACGCAATGGACTCCGAAGTTGATGTACAGCGTAGACAGAGAGCCCTGCCCGAAAGGCCGAAAACGCCTCAACAGCCGCAATCTTTAGCATTGAATTCTGAATTACAAAGTTCGGTGTCGGTTGCTTCACTACCCAACACTGTGCCGAGTATTACTATCGCAGCAGTAACCGATTTTGGTGTGGCTATCTCTATGCCTTCTTTGGTTGGATTAGAAAAGAATCAACAAGCCATTCCTCTGTATCAAGTGGAACCTAAATATCCTCCAAGAGCATTGAAACGGGGTATGCAAGGGTATGTGACACTGGCGTTTAATATCGATGAGCAAGGCAGAACACAAGATATCACCGTGGTCGAGGTAGAGCCTTCGCAAATATTTGTGCGGTCGGCGATACGTGCACTTAAAAAGACCAAATATCAGCCTAAACTTGTGAATGGTAAAGCGGTAAAACAGTTAAATCAGAAGAAAAAATTTGAGTTTAAAATTAACCAATGAGTATATTAACCCTAATATTCAGACTACTATTAACCGCGACACTGCTGTTCGGCGCTTTTGTGATGAGTTTTACTCTCAATGCGCAACAATTAAATAGGTATACGGCGCTTAAGGTTCAACAAGCCACGGTTTTGCAACAGCAAGATAAGCTTGAGCAAGCCATCACTATTCTTACCGAACATAAGCCATCATCAAAATATGACCAGGCATTTGTTGGCCGTGTTTTAGGTGTTTATTTGTGGCGGGATAACAAACCGAATGAGGCAATTATTGCATTGGAAAATGCGATATCACTACATGCACTGTCAGTTGAATCGCAATGGAAAACCCAGCGAATGTTAGCCGATATTCTTTTCTCAGAGCAGCAGTATAAGCGTTCAATAGGGCATTATCAGCAGCTAACAGCATCGTCATTTGAATCGAAAGGAAAAGATAAAAACGCCAAACAGCAGCAGAAAAATAACGAAATTTTCTTGCGAATAGCGACAGCAAATTATCAACTGCAACGCTGGACAGAAACGCTTAGTACACTCAATAAATATCAACCAGCTGACCGAAATGATCAACTACAAGTACTGAAATTAACCGTTGTGGCACAACTGAATGTAAAGCATTGGCAGAGTGCAGAGCGGACATTAGCAATGCTGATTAATATGGAGCCCAATGAACCCAATTGGTGGAGACAGCAAGTCGCGGTGCAATTTCAGTTAAAAAGGTCGTCTGAAGCGTTGATTACCTATTCACTCGCCAAGCAGCAAGGTGTTGCGTTTAGAGTCAGTGATTACAAAGCGCTCAGTCAGCTGTATGCACAGCAAAAAATGCCAGAGCGAGCAGCCCGTATCAGTGATGAGATGATGCAGGCTTTTCCAACAACCCGCACAGAACAGCAACTCATTTATCTAGCCACTTATTGGCAACAAGCAAAAGAGTGGAACAGGGCAATTAAGGTATGGACAGAGCTAAACTCGATCAACGCTAAACACAGTTGGCCCCTTGCAAAGTTACAGCTGCAGCAGGGCAATTATCAATCCAGTTTGAACACATTAACTAGCGCTAAAACTTACGCAGACCCACAGCAGTTTGCTCTGGTACACATTCGAGTACTTTACAAACTGCATCAGTATGAAAAAGCGTTGCTAGCAGCAAAGCGCTTTAATGAACAGTTCCCGTCAGAGTCTGCCAAGTCTTGGGTCACTTATCTCCAAAATAAGCAGCACCTTCTTAACACCTCTTTCAAGTCAGAGTTGTGATGTAACACATTGATTCATAGTTATACATCGATAAGAATTGTGTAATATATACGCAAAACTTATGGGTTAACCTCGTCATGGCCGATTGTGGTGACGATATTGAGAACACTATGAAACGTCAGCGCTTACTTTATATTCTGTATTTATTTGTGGTAACAAGCCTTATTCATCCGGTTTGGGCCAGTAATCACAATGAGGTAAAAAAAAGCCCGTTACCAGCATGGGTAGAAGTGAAAGCTGCAGTTCAGCCAGACGATATTCCCTATGACGACGTGGTGGGAGGGGTCTACTATTTGCTGGTCGATAAGCAGATCAAAGTATCGAAGAGTGAAAAAACGGCCTTTTACAAGCATTATGCCGATTTGATCATCAATCAGCAGGGATTAGAAGAGAGCTCTCAAATTGCCATTGAGTTTGATCCTAGCTATGAAACTCTCTCTTTTCATCATCTACAGTTAATCCGAGATGGAAAGGTGATCAACAAACTGCCAGATGCCGACATCAACATCATTCAAAGAGAAACAGAGTTGGATCAATTGATCTATGATGGACGATTAACGGCAAGCATTATCTTAAACGACGTACGAGTCGGCGATATCATTGATTACAGTTATACGCTGGAAGGAGAGAACCCTGTTTACGGAGGATTTTTTTCTCATCGTCAATATGTCAATTGGTCAGTTCCCGTTCATCAGCAGTTTACTCGTCTATTATGGGGTAAAAAAGCGCCCCTTAATGTGACGACATTGCGCACTGATGTTGACATTAAACAGAAACAAACAGGTTCATTTACTGAGTATTCAGTCGCTGCAGAGGACTCTAGGTTAGTTTTTTCAAACAGCGAAACTCCAGATTGGTATAACCCCTATGGGCAGGTGTTTTTCACTGAGATGCCGAGTTGGAAAGATGTGGTCAATTGGTCACTTCCCTTGTATCAAAAAGCACTCTCTAAAGATGAAAAAATAAAAGCCATTGCCGATGAGATCCGTCAACACAGCACAGATCCGTCTGAGCAGATAGCCCAGGCACTCATGTATGTACAAAGTGAGATACGCTACCTTGGGATTGAAACGGGTATCAATTCTCACCAACCCTCCTTGGCAACTGAGACCTTAAAACGCAGGTACGGTGACTGTAAAGACAAAGCGGTACTACTGATATCGATTCTGGAACAGTTTGGAATAAAAGCCTATCCAGCTCTGGTTCATACTTCAAATCAGAGTCAGCTTGCTGAATATCCAGCGATGATTAATGCGTTTAATCATGTGATCGTAAAAGTTGAATACTTAGGCAAAGCCTACTGGTTGGATCCCACGAGGCAGTACCAAAAAGGGAATTTGGATAACCTCTTCCAGCCGAACTATCAGTATGCCTTAACCATTAAACCGGGTTTGAGTGATCTGGAGGTGATGGGTAAACAGCTGCGACATGCCTCAGTAGTGATTAATGACACGTTTGACCTGAGCAAAGAGAATCATGATGAAGTGACTTTCAATTCGACAGCTCTTTTTTATGGCTTAGAGTCAGAACGTCAACGTTATCGGCTTGCAGAGTATGGTTTGGCTGACCTACAAAAGCAGTATGTCGATTTTTGGGAGGACTATTACCAGTCGGTTCAAGCAACGGCCAAATTATCGATAGAGGATAACAGTCACTCAGGAGAGGTAGTGATGAAGCGCTCGTTTGCGCTGCCTAAGTTCTGGGTGAGAAATGAGGAGGAAAGGTACTTTGAAGGGGCATTTTATCCCACAAGTATCAATCTAGAGTTAAGCAAGCCGGATCAACTAGCACGGCAATCACCTTATGCTCTGTTGCACCCTAGAAACATTAAACGCACCATCAACATTTATTTTGCATCAGATAACTGGAGCTTCGAAGACGAAACATTTATCGAAGACAATCCATTTTTCTACTATAAACGCCAAGTTAATTTTGATAAGCAAGCCAAAAAATTGGTTTTAAATTATGAATATAACTCTCGCACCGACAGAGTATTGGTCGAGCAGTTTGATAACTATTTGGCTGCTCGAACCCGATCAGTTGAGCACAGTAACTATGGCATCGTTGAGTATTTTAAACCTGATGCTACTACAGAAGAGACACCGAGCAATGAGGGGGACCTTAATACGGATTGGGTACCTATTATTTTCTTAGCGTTACTGGTTGTGTATGCCGTGACGATGGTGTTTATCGTTATTAATTGGCGCATGGATGCCAGAGTGATGCCAAGCCATGATGAGGTGGTTTTTTATCCTGTTTCTCTTACTAAAATCTTTTTCTTAACGCTCGTAACGTGCGGTTTTTATCCCTACTACTGGTTTTATCGTAACTGGGTTTATATCAAAGCAGAAGTGAAGCCTTCGATTCTGCCTTATGTACGTGCTTTTTTTAATCAATTTCTCTATTGGTCACTGTTTCGATACTTAGTTAAGGACAGCCAAAATAGGTTCGGAGAAAATCGGATTATCTCCAGTTTTCTGGCCGTACCGCTCGCGTTACTTTATCTCATCATTATCTTCTTAAGTGAGGTGGATTATTTTTGGCTGCCAGTACTGATTGTGACAGGGCTACTGATTTTTCCACTGGCCAGTTACATCAATCAAATCAACAGTGATCAAGGCGAAGCGTATCGCTACAATTCAAGATGGTTACTCCGTCACAACTTACTTTCAATACTGTTTATCCCGACGCTTATTGTTGTCCTGGCCTACGAATCCCATTTGGTGCCGACAGGAGAGGCGATTAGCGGTAAGCATTTGTGGAGTCATGACCTGAAATTCATGCACAGAAAAAACGTATTTCCAGCAACGGAAGATGTCGTCATGTTCTACAGCGATTCGTTGTGGAACATTCAAGAAGATGGGAATGGATTCACAGATAATCAGGTATTCTCCTATTGGAAAGAGGATGGAAAATTTTACATGCATACCGAGCAATTATCTGAAATAAAGGATATTCATGTTAACTACTCGAATGGCTCCAAAGAGAATACGACGGTTACCATTATTCGAAAGGATGAGAGCAAGTTCATCCTTTACGTCTCTGCTGAAGAGAAGTTGGATAAAGAGTTCGTCAAAACTCTCAAGCAGAAGTGGGACAGTGCTAAAATATAAGTTACAGTATTGTTAACAAAAGTTGAGAGTAAAAATGCTAAGGATAGCGACAATGAGTTTAGAGGGAGTGCGTAATGCCAATCATCAGTTTTAGACCTAGCCATCTGCCTGAACATATCGATTATATGATCATTGAAAGTCTGTCGGTGAAGGTTGGAGATGAGATTTCTGTCGGTGACAGTATTGGTATTGTGAATACCAATCTGGGAAAAAGAGTGGTGCACAGTGAACTAGCAGGCACAGCTTGCGATCCTCTACCAATTATTGGTGAGCGGTTATGTCACGATGATGCTGATTTGCTCACACTTGATGTTACCAGCGCGCCAGACCCAGAGAAAAGTCTGTTTAGCTATGTGAAATTAGGTGAAAAACGAGAAGAAAAAGAGACAACAGCAGAAAAAGTGAATCAAGACAAAAATGAAACCAAAAGTAATTTTTTATGGATAACGCCGTTATTAGTCGGTTCAAGTGGGGGCTTGATTGTTAGCTATCTCATGTCGAAACCAGAGGTCCATTACTTTTTCATTGGTGCAATGCTGCTTGTATCAACATTCGTTTACTCGATAAACCGAGAGAGCTTTAAACACGGTGTGATTGCTGCATTGATATTTACGTTTGGGTTTTTTATGGCACCTCAAGTCTCGATACTTAATGAGTACAGCAATGATCTTGGGGATACCGTGAGTGGCTATTATTATGACTATGAATCGTCTAAGCAAAAAGAGAAGAAAGCAGCGACAGAGGCCGAATACTTAAGAGTCACCGAGCGAATTCAAGATCAAGAGATTAAGGATATAAACTCGATTAAAACGGAGAATTTTCGTTGGGATCAAGACAAGTGGCAGGATGATTATGGAAAGATAGACTTTGTGGTCATTAATAACAGTGACAAATCACTGGCATCATTGGAAGTCGATCTCTATCAGGTGGGTATTTGGCGAGAAGTAACTTTTTCACCCCCACTCAGTGCCAACTCAAGTCGAAATATGTCATTTACGGTGCCTACCGATATCGATGGCTATCCAATCGAGACCAAACATAAGACTGAGAAAGAACGACAAACCCTTTGGTATAATAACCACCGCAATATTGAGTTTGTCGCCCAACAATAGCGCTACATCAGAGAACGTGAAGTACAAAGGAGTGGATAAATGGAAACCTACACCATCAATAAAACACTTTTAGTCAATGCCAAGCCCTATACGGTGTTTAAGGCGCTGACTGATTCCGAACAAATTGTTCAATATTATCCCTTACAAAAGGTGGTATCAGATTGGCAGTTAGGTTCAGAAGTGCACTATCACGGGGAAGTGAACGAGCAGCCCTTTACTGACTATGGTGTGATTGAAGCGATCAAACCGCCGATTGAATATCGTTACCGCTACTGGAGTGATAATCACGGCACAGAGCGGCTTCCTGAGAACCACTTAGTGATTAGCTATCGCTTAGAAGCACAAGATGGCTCTACGCTGATTCATCTGGAACAGAGCAACATCCAATCCAAAGAGATGTATAACCTGATGGATGAAAGCGTCTGGAGCTTCTTGCTAGGTAGCTTAAAAGCGTACGTTGAAGCAAAAAGCTAATGACTTTTTTCATCGAAACAGAGCGATTGATACTTCGGAACGTGAATGAGCATGATGAAGAGGCATATATTCAGCTATCTCAAGACGCCAAGTATCAACGTTTCTATGATGAAGATGACTGTTCAATAGAGAAGGCCAGTCAACTGGTTGAGATGTTTATTGAGCAATCTAAAGAACAACCACGCACAAAGTACAATTTGGCAATCACTCATAAACAGAGCGGCGAGTTTATAGACGTTTGTGGGCTAAGAATCGAAGGTAATAGACAAGCGTCAGTCGGTTGCGGTCTAGCGCGTGAATATCAAGTCTCAGGCTATGCCCAAGAAGCGATGCAAGCACTCATCGATTATGGTTTTAATCAGCTGCATGTGCATCGTATCTACGCTGAAACCATTGCCGATAACCGAGCGGCAATTTTGCTGTGTAAAAGGTTAGGTATGCGTATTGAAGGCCGGTTTTTTGAACACCGATACTTTAAAGAACAGTGGTGGGATACGGTGATTTTAGCTATGTTGAAGCAAGATAAGTCACTAAATAACCAGTTGAACTCATAACTGCTATTTTTTAACAAAGAAGACTTGACCAAGCCCCATAAAATCATTAAATTAGCGCCTCGTTTGCAGTAATGCTGTTTAACGATACGGTGAGTTGTCCGAGTGGCTGAAGGAGCACGCCTGGAAAGTGTGTGTACGGCAACGTACCGAGAGTTCGAATCTCTCACTCACCGCCACATTCAAAACCCTAGCAGAAATGCTGGGGTTTTCTCGTTTTAGGGCATTATTTACACCATTTTCGTTTGGTTCACAGATTGTGAACTACACTTAGCTGAGGTATAGTGTTCACATATAGTGAACAAGCGGGTAAATGCATGCACGTTATAAGTAAACAACCTTTTGAAAATGCGAAGAAGCTTTACCCAAACGATGCTGATGTTTTAGATGCTACTTATAAAGTATTAAAAGCGAGTAAAGCAAAAAGCCCTGATGAACTAAGGAAAGTATTTCCGTCGTTAGACAATTTTAAGTACGTCGATAAGTGGTGGGTAATTGATATCGGTGGCAATAATTTGAGGTTGATTGCATTTATTGAGTTTGTAGGAAATCGATGCTTTATTAAAAATATTGTTAGTCATGCGGAATACGACAGAATAACTAAGCAATACCGTGAGAAGAAGTTGAAGAGGTGAGACGATGTTAGATATAGCCGTACTAGATAAGGCCGCCAGTCAAGTCAATGAAGAGATGCCTTGGATAACAGGTATTACTTCTGAAAGTCAATATCACGAGCTGTTAGCCACTATGGAGGTGCTCATTGAAGATTATGATGCGCATAAGCCGGTTATAGATCTGATGTTTCCGGTGATTGAGAAGTATGAGGATGAAGCTGAGCAATTTAGTGAATTCAATCAAGCGATTGAACAGTTAGAGCCTGGTATCGCGATGTTAAGAGTCATTATCGATCAGCATAAATTAACATTAAGTGACTTGAAAGATGAGATTGGTACGAAGTCTATGGTGTCGATGATCTTAAGCGGTAAGCGTTCTCTGACGCTAAAGCATATTAAGGCGCTTTCGGCTCGTTTCGGTGTGCCAGTATCCATGTTCATTGATTAATTAAACTAAGCCACATTCAAGACCCTAGCAGAAATGCTGGGGTTTTCTCGTTTTAGAACCCAAGAAAGAAAACCCTTACCTAAAGTGATCCAGTTCTCGATAAGGCGCGTATTTATTGCTGAGAGATAAATATAAACGTTTTTAATGAGGGTTAAATTATGCTTAAAAAAATCACAACACTATTTACGATTATGATCGCAACATTTGCAATGAATACGATGGTTCATGCTGGTGGTATGAAAAAAGATATTGTGGATGTTGCCGCAACCAATGGATCGTTTAATACCCTGGTCGCGGCGGTAAAGGCAGCTGGGTTGGTTGATACACTGAAAGGTAAAGGGCCGTTTACTGTGTTCGCACCAACAGATGCCGCATTTGCAAAACTGCCTGAAGGCACGGTTGAAATGCTGTTGAAACCTGAAAACAAAGATAAGCTAGTGGCCGTTCTTACCTACCATGTGGTTGCAGGTAAGGTCTATGCTGCTGATGTGGTGAAGATTGAGAGTGCGACAACCGTGCAAGGACAAGACGTCATGGTTAAGGTTAATGGTGGTAAGGTAATGATTAATGACGCCAATGTGGTTATGGTTGATGTAAAAGCCAGTAACGGTGTTATCCATGTTATTGATACTGTCCTACTGCCGAAATAGCCCCTTGCCAGAGAGTCTGTATAGTAAGAGTTGCATTTACTATGACTAAAACCGACAGACATAGTGTCTATGGGTTATAGTTTTAGTCAATGCAGCTTTTGTTGCGTTTGAATGGATGACGACTTCCCTCGGAGATGATGTTGATTAAAAACACTACCTATCGTGGACTCTTTCTGGTTTTTCTTTTGGTTGGTCTTTCTGCCTGCTCGACGACCGTCATCTACAACAATCTAAATTGGCTTACCTATTGGTACTTAGATGATTACGTTAACTTAACTGAGGAGCAAGAGAGTGAGTTTGATGCTGACTTAATCACCTTTTTAGAGTGGCACCGAGGGGTAGAGCTGCAGAACTACCTCACTCATATTATGTTGATTCAAGGTGATATCAATAATGGCTTAGACCAAACAGATATAGCCAGTTACCTCAACGCTATTCAAGGGTATTGGCAAAAGTTATTAATTCGCAGTGAGCCTGGCTTGGTTAGGTTGGCCTACTCGTTAAATGATCAACAAATAGCGATGTTTTTAGCCGCTTCGGAAGAGAAAAATCGTGAAAGAGTGGCGAAATATGAAGCGTTAAGCGAGCAACAACGCTTAGCGGATAGGTTCGAGAAGATAGAGAAGCGGGTCGAGGGATTTATCGGCAAGCTGACACCCGTTCAAAGAGAGTTACTCAATACTACCAACGTTCAACTTCAACCTACCTTTTATGATTGGATTCAGTTTCGTAGAACATGGGCACATTCCGTGAGTGAAGCCTATGCAAGGCGTCAAGATCAATCCGCATTTGAGCAGTCGTTAACAGATTCTATTTTGCGTACAGATGCTTTTCGCTCACAGCAGTATCTAGACAAGATTGATCATAATGAACAGCTGTGGATAGTGACACTAACAGCGCTGATCAACTCACTGAATGAGCAACAACGAAAAACGTTGAATAAGGAGCTGGATACGATAAAGGCAGAATTAGAGGGATTATTGTAATAAAGAGGGAGATAGAGCGCTCAGACTACAGCGCTCTATGAAGTAAAAGTGGATCACTTTTCATTGTTTTATGATTTCTTTAACCGCTTCTTCCACTTCGATTTGGCCATTTTACGCATATCGATATTGACGTCACTTTCATCAACAATCTCACGGCCTAGAATGGTCTCTAAAATATCTTCCATTGTCACAATCCCCAACCACGTACCGAGTTCGTCATAGATAGTGGCGAGGTGATTGCGTGAACGTAACATCTCATTAAAGACATGCTCAGCATTTTGTGTGGGTAAATAGACCTCTACCGGTTTGGCAAGCGTTAACAGTTTTGTATCGCCGTCATGATGCAATATGTCGGATTTATGTACATAACCAAATGGCTCATCATTGCTTAGCAGAGGGATGCGGCTAAAGGGCATGTTTGATATGAATGTTTCGAAATCGCGCACATTCATATTGGCATCGATGGAGGTGACAACACCGCGAGGGGTCATGATCTCCTTAAGCCTGATGTTATGCAGATCGAGAATATTGCAAATGACACGGCTTTCATCTTCATCAATATCGTTGGTCTCTTTGGCGACGAGCGCCATCGCAATAATCTCTTCACGAATATCAATGTCGTGGCTATGACCTTTGCCAATCCGTCGAGTAATCAGCTCTGATACGATGATGAAAGGCTTCAAAGCGAAAATCATGATATTTAAAATATTGACACTTAAGGGGGCGAGTTGACGCCAATACGTCGCGCCCATGGTTTTTGGGATGATCTCTGACAAAACCAAAATGAGGACCGTCATTACCGCAGAGGCAATACCTAAGTAAGCACTGCCATAGATAGAGGTGACTTGAGCACCGACGCCAGCAGCTCCGGCAGTATGGGCGACCGTATTAAGGGTTAAAATAGCGGCTAAAGGACGATCTAGGTTCTCTTTTAGTTTGCTGAGTTTTGTGGCCAGTTTTGGCGATTCACGCTTCATTTTAGCGATGTAACTCGGTGTCATACTGAGTAGCGTGGCTTCCAAAATTGAACATACGAACGAAACGATGATCGATATTGAAGCGTAAATAATTAACAGTGTCATTGGGTTCTTCTAAGAGTAAATTTTGAATCTGATAAGTAGCATGAAATTTACTGTTTAGCAAAGAATTCCAATCATGGAATGCAAATATATTTGCATCTAAAAGGGAGGGTAATAGGCAGACTCAGATTACTCGCCCGAACCTTTTAGAAAATGAATTGGTATAGAAATCCAGCACTAATGGCCATACCAAGAATCACGACCAAGAACGCTGCAATCATCTGATTTTTAAAGATCGATTTAAGCAGTATCACCTCTGTTAAGCTTGCACCTGCACTGCCAATAATTAAGGCCATAACAGCCCCTAGGCTCATCCCTTTTGCAGCTAATGCTGCACTTAATGGGATTACCGCTTCAGCACGAATATACAATGGAATACCAATCACGGCGGCGACAGGGATAGCAAATGGGTTATTCTCACTCGCAATGCTTGCCACAAATTCAGTTGGCATAAAACCGTAGATCATTGAACCCAGTGCGATACCTCCGATTAAATACGGTAGTACTTTTTTGAAATCACTCCAAGTGGTCACCCAAATGTTCATCCACTTGTTTGGTACGGTTTTTTTCTTATCACTGCAGCTGGAGCCACAACTGCTTGCTGGTGGCGCTATGTAGGCCGTCTCTTTTACGTATTTTTCAAACCCCAATTTTTCTAAGGTGTAACCTGCAATAACAGAAACGCCCATCGCGATAGCAAAATAGAACAGGGTGACTTTTAGACCAAAAGTGACAGCAAACAGCCCAATAATAATAGGATTTAACAGTGGGCTTGCGAATAAGAACACCATCATAGTGCCAAACCCTGCTTTAGCGCGCAGCAAGCCTTTTAAGAATGGAATGGTTGAACATGAGCAGAATGGGGTTATAGCACCCAATAAACCCGCCACAATGTAACCTCTGCCTTTTTTGCCACTAAGGATATTCTGGATCTTTGCTGGTGGAATATACTCTTGCAATACCCCGACAAGATAGCTGATTAATAGAAATAGCACGGTGAGTTCTACGGCTAAAAATGCAAACATGTTTAAGGTGTCCATCACCATTTGTTGAGTAATTTGGAACATAATAATCGATCTCTATATTTCCGGAATAGCCGAAATATACGCCCGGGCATTAGTGCTGTCAATTTATTTCTAGAAATATCGAAATATAAAAGTTGAAATAAAAAATGAAGTGAAAAGTGGAAAGTGAAAAGTGGAAAGGGCGCGATAGGTTATCAGCGCCCTTGGATAATTTTCGATTAGTTACCAATGATTGCAGGAATACCAGGAAGTTGTCCTACAAGCGCTAACGAACCGACACTAATGATAAATGTAAGACCAGGAATCAGGTATTTATCTTTAGCCGAAAGTGTTTTAGCACGTTCATGGTCGCCAATAAGCCCCATATTGTCGAGCAGCATTGTTGTTGCCCATCCAAATACTGGGTTTACAAACGCACAAGCGAAAATACAGATACCAGCACTAAGCGAATCTTTATGTTTGTGGATCATTTGCATCCCAGCCTCAAGTAAAGGCAAGAATACACCCACGATCAGTGCAACGCGTAGAACGGGTTCCCACATCGCCAAATCCATTGGGTAACCCAAAACGGATGCTAGGATACACATAATACCGGTCAGCATTGCACCGCCTGGAATAGGGCGCTTAGCAATCGCTGCAGGGATCATGTAGGTGCCCCAAGATGAGGCTAAGTTACCACCACCTAATAGTGCACCAACACCTTGACGAACAGAGGCAACCATCATGGTGTCATCTACGTTCATCAACACACCCTTTGCTTCTTTAGGGTAGTTAAGTTCTTGGAAAACACGGTGACCAAGGTAGTCAGGAGACCACATCGCCACAGCTAACAGAGCGAAAGGCGTTACCGCAATAAAGTGCGCCATGTTTGGCCAACCTAATTGCCAACCGGTATTTTCACCCCACCAATAAAATGGGCTGAAATGCGGCAGTCCCGGTGCTGTTGTAAAGGCAAATTCTGCACCCAATACGTAAGCAACAATGCCTGCAAGTGCAGAACACAATGGAATGGCTAACCAGCGCTTATTGATTTTGGCCAGATAGGCGTAGACCAGCACTGTCACACCAATAACGGCAAATGAGATATAGCTTTGATCACTGCCTGAAGCCCACACTTCGGTCTTATTAATTTGACCAATGAGTCCCACTGCCCCTAAATAGATTAAGAGGCCTCCTCGTACACCAACCCCCGTAAGAGTCATCAGTTTCGACCCCCCTTTTGTAAAGGCTAAAAGTAAGCCAAACAGACAGACCATGATTCCGAGTGCCAACGGGTGTCCTCCAGCTGCGGCAATGAGGGGGATGAGTGGTATCATCGGCCCATGCGTACCGGCCAAGTTAGAGTTAGGGTTGAGGATGGCTGAGAACAGAATAACGAACAGGCCGCCCGCAATCAGCAGTTCATAACGAACGTTTTCTGCAACAAACTCAGGTGATAGTCCAAACTGTGCAGCAAACACCGCAACCATGGCAGTTACCATAACCACTTTACCGATTGTGGCGGCTAGAGCAGGTACAAAGTCTTCTATTTCTATGCTGTAATCACGATTGGGTAAATGAATCCCCCAACGTCTAAAGTTCATGATCTTTAGATCATGATTGAGAAAATCTTCTCTATTTTCAAATTCTTGCGCTTTTCGGCGCATATCTCTATAAAAAGTCGTGCTCTTTTTAGACATGGTGTTATTCCTTGTAGGATCTCGAGCTTTTCAGTAACACCTATTTCCACTTACGCTTGGTATACAGGCCTTCGACCAGTAAAATGCGACGTCCCAGACGCTACCATGCATCTCTATTCATAAAATAAAGAGGGAAATGATGGCTGTTTTATCTCGATGAAGATTAAAAGTGAGGCAAAAAACCTCCCAGTACAGCTTGATTTAACAATCAAGCACATTCTAGGTAAGGTAGTTGTTTTAATTATTGATTTGGATTAATTTAGCGAATGAAACTGACGTGTAATATACATCTTTCGCATAAACTTGTTGGCAAGCGCACATTTTTCCCAATACTGTCAATATTACTTTCGGGTTATTTATAAAATGAAAATATCTGAACATGCCACTCGAACGGAAGAGTTATTTGGTATTCGGGGTGAAGATATCCATAAATGGGTGGATGGTTTTTTTGACCACAATGGCAGTGATCACTCTTTAAGAATGGGAAGGAAAATAGAGTATGATCCCTATGATCATCGTCGTTTTCGCCATTGCAAAGAAGCACTTTCAGAGGCAATTAAAGAGTTTGGCGGGAAGTATACTAACCAGCAAATCAAGAATGTGTTTGAAGCCCACGTGCGAGATGATTACGACGGTTACTTGCCATCTCGTGCCGATTTTGAAAATGGGACATTCACCGCTAAATATCATGAATCAACGCATGGCGAAGAGTTAAGCGAGGTTCTTGATGCCAACGAATTAGCGGATTATTTTAATGGCCTTCACACATCCCAACAAGATAGCCACCACTCACTTGCCAGTTTTAGCTTTAGAATCGTGTTGCCCACCATTACTGCGATTGTGCTGTTTATTACCTCAATCATCTATGTGATTGTCCCTCTTGTTGAGGATTCGATGTTAGGGCAAAAACGCCAAATGTTGAAAGAACTTACTTCGTCAGCGGTGAGCATAGTCGATCGTTATATTGAATTAGAGCAACGAGGAGAATTAAGCCGAGAAAATGCTCAGTCCCAAGCTGCCGCAGATATTAAAGCGATGCGCTACGGTAGCGAAAATAAAGATTACTTTTTTATTACTGACATGAATCTTAAAATGGTGATGCACCCATATCGTAGCGACCTAAAAGGACAAGATTTAACCTACTACACCGACAGTGAAAACACGACAGGATTCCCCGTTTTTGTCGAGATATCCAAACTGGTTAAGGCTGAGCAGCATGGGTTCTTGGAGTATCAGTGGCAGTTTAAAGATGATCCGACTATTACTGCTCCTAAAATGACCTATGTAAGGGGGGTAGAAGAGTGGCAGTGGATCATTGGTACCGGGGTCTATTTTGATGATGTTCAACAGGGAATTGATCGTCTAGAAGGCGTTCTTTATCGTGTGTTCTTTGCCATTACGTTTGGGCTCATGGGGTTAATGGGGTATGTTATTTTTCAATCTAAAGTGATTGAAAACCGTAAAAAACGTGCTGAAATGGCGTTACATGAAGCGAAAAATAGATACCGTGCTTTAGTTGAGTCTTCTAATGAAGGCTACATACTGGAAGCTGATGGTAAGATTATTTTTTCAAATAGCCGACTGCATCAGTTGCTTGGCTACACAGATATCGAGCTAAAGTCATACTCTATTTGGAACGAGCTTTTTTCTGACATTCCTCAAAATACCGAAGTACGCGATCATCTTTCAAAGCTATTTAGTCACGAGAGTGAGCCGGGGGAGTTTGAAGCTCAGCTAGAAACTAAAGCCGGGAAGCAGATTGATATCATTCTGAGTACATCAAAGATTTTTTTGTCGGAAAAGCTCGGGCATGTCGTTTCATTCCGTCCCATTGTTCGAAAGATATATGGGGGTAGTTATGGCAGCATAAATCAAATCACGGATTATCAAAAAATAAGCTGCAATATTGTTACTGAGATAGGAAAAGGTGCCAGCCATGGAAAAGTGGTGGCGTCTCTTAATCAACTCCCAGATTTAATTCGAGAGATGATAGAAACAGGTACCCGACCAGACTATTTACGACGTCTGATTGGCAGTACTTATAATGCAGCAATTTGCCGCTTTATTGAACTGACAATTAAAGATATTGGTGAGCCTCCAGTGCCATTCTCATTTATGTCGTTTGGTAGTAATGCCCGTCATGACATGACACTTTTTTCAGATCAGGATAACGCCATTGTTTTTGAAACTCCTGACGATGCAGACTTGAAATCTATTCGACGCTATTTTTTGCACTTGGCAGAAAAAGTATGTGCAATGCTTAATCAAGCAGGATATAGCTATTGTGATGGTTTGATCATGGCCTCTAACCATCAATGGTGCTTGAGTCAAAAAGAGTGGGAAGAGAACTTCAGTAATTGGATACAACAAGCATCACCAGAGTCGATTCTTGAACTCAATGTCTTTTTTGATATCCGCTCAACGTATGGTGATGCTGTGTTAGTCGATGGGATTCAATCTTATTTCCAGCAGCTACTGCGAGAGCATCCTGAATTTTTATACACCTATGCTCAAAATTGCTTGTCATACGAAGTGCCACTGAATTCGTCTGACGAGATAAAAACAGAAGAATATGAAGGTAGAGCGTCACTCAATTTAAAGGAGTGTTTACGGCCGATGGAGGTTTTTTGCAGGCTCTACGCGCTTAAGCTTGATATTCGAGAGGTCAATACGATGGGGCGATTAAGAGGACTGCTAGCCGCACAAGAGATCGATGCTAAAACATTTCGTGAAATGGTATATATCTTTGATCATATTTGGCATCTACGGTTTATGAACCAGATTATTGAATATACGGATTTGCGAAAAGTGAATGATGTATTAGCGATTAGCGATCTCACCAATTTGGAACAGAAAAATTTAAAAAATGTATTGAACCGAATTTCAATATTTCATGAAAAAGTAGCGATTGATTTTCTATAGGATGACGTTAATTGTTGGCAAAAATAATCATTTCCAGTAACATCGAAATATAAGCAGATAAAGGAGTGAGCCGTGGATATTGAGATTGTTGCGAAAGCATTGAAAGAGTTGGGTCATCCTACTCGTTTAAGCATATATAAAATTGTGGTTCGCGCAGGCTACCAAGGGGTTGCGGTTGGAACGGTACAAGACAAACTTGATATTCCTGGTTCAACACTGTCCCATCATGTTTCTGGTTTGGCATCGGCTGGGTTAATTTCGCAACGCCGGGAAGGACGTACGCTTTATTGTGTCGCTGAATATGAAAAGCTAACTGCAGTGATCGGCTTTCTACAAGAAGAGTGCTGTTTTGATGAGAAATGCAGCGAAGAGGAGGGATAACTTGACAGTTTACACCCAGTTTGACAGCTTAATTGGCACTATGACGGTTCATGCAAATGATGACGGTTTATTGGGCGTGTGGTGTGAGAATCACTCATTTGAGTTAAGTGATCTCGGTGAACAAACCGACACTCACCCTATTTTGCAGCTAACAGTGACTCAACTTCGAGAATATTTTAGCGGCAAACGTCGTGAATTTTCAATACCATTAGCAGCAATCGGTACTGAATTCCAACAAAAGGTGTGGCATGCGCTCACGACTATCCCTTTTGGTGAGACCTGGAGTTATAAAGATCTGGCCATTGCGGTTGGGAACCCAAAAGCATCACAGGCTGTGGGGGGGGCAAATGGAAAAAACCCAATCTCGATTATTGTGCCATGTCATCGAGTAATAGGTAAAAATGGCAGCCTGACGGGTTATGCTGGTGGTTTGGAGATCAAAGAGACCTTATTGAAACTAGAAGGCGCTTATTAATCAAAGAGTTATGTATGGATAAACCCGTAATGCTTACTGTATTGCGGTTTTTTTATTCATCGTTTTTTATATATTATTGTGCACTCTATCAAGTAAACAGAAAGGACAAAATGTCGATAAAGTAGTAAAGTTCATCAAATTAAACCCAATTTGTAGAGGGTTTACCACTTTATTGATCTGAAATGGATGTAAAAAGCAGATGAAAATGATGAATTCGATTGCTAAGAAAGTAGTGTTTGCCGTATCTGGTTTACTGGCTGGCATTTCAATTGTCACCGCCTACGTATTGATCAGCGAACGGGCAGAACAGGTTCAAAGTGAAGTAATACAAGAGGTTAGATTGATTAATGATCAAACGTCTAGCAGCATCCATGAGTTCTTTAAAGCGCGATCAAGAGTCGTTACAACGCTGCAAGTTTCACCGTTTATTACCAACTGGTTTAGCAACTACGATGAGCGTGGTTCAGATATTGACAGTGATGAAACCTACCAAAGTATTGTGAATCAGTTCAGAGCGATTTCAGCACAAGACCCAATGATTAAATCAGTATTTTTTGCTCCGGCCAATACCCACGAATATTTCGACCTTGATGGGCGTTACAATGATGCCAACTACTATACGAGTAAGCGTCCATGGTGGTCTGAAGCGTTAGATAAAAACAGAATGTTCATTACTCGACCTGAAATTGATGCCAATGATGGCAGCATTGTTACGTCAATTAAAACGGTAGTCAAAACTTCAGGCAATAAACTAGTCGGGGTGCTTGGCATTGATATCCTGGGCTCTGCGATCAAACGAGATCTGATTGATAAGATGCACTATAAGCAGCTTGGTTACGGTTTTCTGTTTACCAATGATGGGCATATTATCTCGTTTCCTGATACCGCTAAAAATCTTGATATGAGTAAGCTGCCGACTCTGAATCAAATTGATCAACTGGTGCCTAAGTCGTCAGGTTTTTCTGATTTGATGCAACAGGCAAATCGAAACAGCGAGACCATCACGAGCGTTAGATATGATAATCAAGAGTACATCGTATTGGTCGATCAGCTAGCAGATTCGAGCATAGATCTAAAATGGAATTTAGGGTTTATGGTACCTAAAGAGACCATTACCGGCCCAGTCCAAGAAGCCCTATTCTTCTCGATTATTGTTATATTAATCCTATTCGTTGTGACGTGTTCGGTCATTATCCTTGTTATTAATCGACTGCTAAGTAAACCACTACGTGAAGTGACCGAAGCGATGGATGAAATTGCAGTTGGTGAAGGAGACTTAACAAAACGTTTGGATGAAACCCGGACGGATGAGCTTGGTGTGTTAAGCCGATCATTTAATGTATTTGTCGAGAAGTTGCAAAATTCAATTACGCGATTAAATACCGTATCAGTGAGTATGCATCATTCATCGCAGGCGCTCAGTACAACCGCTATTGATACTCAGGATGAAGTAAGAGATCAGCAATCGCAAGCGCAATTAGCTGCTTCGGCAATGACTGAGATGTCGGCGAGTGCCAAAGAGGTGAGTCACAGTGCAGACCAAGCCGCTAATCTATCTCAATCAACCGCAGATACCGCGTCAAAAGGTGCTGAAATTGTCTTAGAAGCCGCCAATTCAATGAAAGTGTTATCTCAGCAACTTAGCGATACCAATAAAACGGTGGATGATGTTCGTTCAGACAGTGAGTTAATAGGTTCGGTACTTGAAGTGATTCGTAGCATTGCCGAACAAACCAATCTGTTAGCACTTAACGCAGCGATTGAAGCTGCACGAGCAGGGGAGCAGGGAAGAGGTTTTGCTGTTGTTGCCGATGAAGTGAGATCACTAGCATCAAGAACCCAAGAGTCGACAGCGGAAATTCAAGAGATCATTACCAGTTTGCAGCAACGCTCAGAAACGGCCAGTAAAGCAATGAGCAAATGCTGTGCCGACTCAGAAGATACCATGGTTCAAGTTCATTCAGCGGAAGAGGCGTTAACGTCTATTGATGGGTTTATTAGCCAACTCAATGACTCAATCGGATTAATTTCCAGCGCAGCAGGGCAGCAAGCAGTGGCAGCCGATGAGGTGAGTATTAACGTTAACATGATGTCTGATATTTCATCTAAAACGTTAGAAAAATCAATGGCAACAACCGATTCAGCGGAAGACCTCAATAAATTGGGTCTAGAAGTGAACCAAGTACTCAGTCAGTTTAAGGTATAACTCACCATTGAAGTGAAAGGAGTACTCCTTTCACTTCACCGACTCTTAAATCAATTCCAAACATTTTCCTTGCAAAAATAGCGAATAATATTAAGGTGTTAAGTTAACGTTTTGCCAAGGAGTGCCCTATATGGAAATAACAACAACGCGGTTGATGATGACACCCATCTCCCAAAAAGATTGGCCGCTGTTCTTGCAGCTGCATCAAGAGCCTCAAGTTATTTCGCTCTGTTTTGATGAAATGGACGTAGAGTTAGTCAAAGAGAAGTTTGAAACCCGTTTATCGCCGTGGACTCCAAATGGTGACACTTGGTTATGTTTGGTCATTACCGATAAACTTAGCGGTGAAGCCATCGGCATTACTGGTTTTACTTTGGTTGATGGTGTTGCAGAAGTTGGGTATCTACTGCTGCCTGAGTTTCACGGAAAGCAGTATGGCACTGAATCCCTCGCAGCATTAGTGGAGTGGGCGACGAAGACTCATCAAATCACCCAGTATAATGCGGTAGTGACTGAAGGTAATATTGGATCTGAACGCGTGCTAATAAAGTGCGGATTTTCTCTGCATAATGTGGTCGAAAATGCCTACGAAATAGGCGGTAAATGGTATGCCGATCATCATTATCAGCGACGTTAGCCTAATTTCTGAATCACCTGCTGCAGCGAGTCAATTACGGCGAGTTTATCCATATCAGCGGGTTGTTTAACTGGGCCACTACTGTGTCGTATCAACAGATCTGACCGTAGCAGCGTAGCTTGTGGTTGCTGCGAATCGCCCTGAATTTTCTCAACCAAACGTAATACTGCCTCTTTTCCTAACTGGTGGAAATCCTGTTTTACTGTGGTCAGTGCGGGTTGATAAAAACGGCTCTCTGGCGTGTCATCGTAACCTACGACGGAGACATCGTGAGGCACTCTCAATCCTTGATCGTTTAATGCTTTTAGCACCCCCAATGCCATCTGATCGTTCGCCACCAACATAGCAGTAAACGCCAACCCCGACTCAATGAGTGAGCGAGTCAATTGATATCCACTCGCTGCACTCCAGTCACCGTCCGCCACATAAATGGGAGAGATCCCTTGAGCCGACAGTGTGTCGGTGGCTCCTTGCAGGCGAAGTGCCGAGGTACTTGACGACGCTGGACCGTTAATAATAGCGATCTGTTGGTGGCCAAGACTCAGAAGGTGTTGGGCACTTAATGATGCGCCCTCATGCTGGTCATACACCACGTTTAATACTTGAGTATTAGGTGGAACATCGACAAAAATCGCGGGGGTTTGTTTGCTGTTATGGCTTAGTGTTTCAGCTTGTTGAGGGGCCAGTGGCGCATTGATGATAATGCCATCAACATGCTGTGAATTGAGTTCATTGAACGCAGATTGGCAGCCATGAGCTTCACATCCATCAATAATAGAAAGCACAACCGAAAAGCCCTGATTTTTAGCTTCAAGTTTAGTACCAGCTGCAATTTGAGCAGCGGCATGCAATGAGATATCCACAGTGGCTAGACCAAGGGTATGGCTTTTTTTACTGGCCAAACGTTGCGCCAGCCGGTTGGGGACGTAACCCAGCTCATTAATGGATGCTTGTACTTTGCGACGCGTTTTATCGGATACATTAGGGGCGTTATTTACCACTCGAGAGACGGTTTGATACGAGACGCCGCTGTGTTTTGCGACATTCTCTAACGTGATTGATTCTTCCTTCTGCTTACTCATCTTAGTGCCATTGGTCTACTTCTATTGACATGGATAATAACAAAATTGATCTGTTAATGTCTGCGTGCACACTAAATTTGTGAGCTTTCACATGTGAAGATATCTTATGTTTTCATGCGATTTATGGGGTATTATAATTTAAATAGAAAAATACAGTTAATGATTGTGATCGCTCACATAAATAAAAAACAGTGAAGATCATTGCAACGTTAGCTTGTAAAGTAGGGAATATATAGCAGATAAAACCCGAATAAAGTAGGTATTGAGATGACAACATTTAACGCAGTGATGGCTCGTCGAGATTGGGAAAATCCTCAATCGATTCAAGTGAACCGTATGATAGCGCACAGTCCGCTGCATGGATTCAAGAGTCAAGATGATGCACTTAAGCAGCGGTCACCTCAACGTGTCTCATTAAATGGTGATTGGCAATTTCAGTTATTTTCGAGCCCGGAAATGGTACCTGAGTCCATCTTATCACCTGATAGTTCGAACGCTTCTCAAACTGATGACTCTTTGTGGTCTACGGTGTCTGTCCCTTCAAATTGGCAGTTGCAAGGATTTGATATACCGATCTATGCCAACATTAAATACCCATTTCCAGTGAACCCTCCGAAGGTGCCAAAAGAGAATCCAACCGGTTGTTATCGTACGGAGTTCTCTCGCACTGCGGCTCAGCTTACCCAACAAAATCGCCTAATTTTCGATGGGGTTAACTCTGCTTTTTATCTGTGGTGTAACGGCCAGTGGGTGGGGTATTCACAAGACAGTCGTTTGCCTGCTGAATTCGATGTGACTGACTATCTTAAAGTGGGCAACAACCAGTTAACGGTTGTGGTGTTGCGGTGGAGTGATGGCAGCTATTTAGAAGATCAAGACATGTGGTGGTTAAGTGGTATTTTTCGAGATGTCACGCTGTTAACCAAACCTCATCATCAACTGCTGGATGTCCACATAACGCCAGATTTGGATGCCTGTTATCGAGATGGTTGGTTGGATATTACCAGTCGAATTTTCGCCCCTGAGCATTATCAAGTAGAGGCTCAGTTGTTTGAAAAAGACAGTAATGGTCAAGAGTATATTGCAGTTACTGATGCACAAATATCGCAGGTGAATGATCGAGTCATTGATGAAAAAGGGGGCTGGAGTGATATCTGCTACCATCGATTGAATGTACGAGAGCCAAAACTGTGGAGTGCAGAAACTCCGAATCTCTATCGATGTGTGATCACGCTGTTAGATGAGCAGGGTCAAGTCATGGATGTCGAAGCGTATCAAGTTGGGTTTCGTAAAGTTGAGATCAAGCAGGGTCAGCTCTGTTTAAATGGTAAGGCGTTGATGATTCGAGGAGTGAACCGACATGAGCATCACCCTGAGCGCGGTCATGCCGTAAACGAAGATGACATGATACAAGATATTAGATTGATGAAGCAGTACAACTTCAATGCAGTGAGAACCGCGCACTACCCGAACCATCCTCGTTGGTATGAACTGTGTGATGAGATGGGGCTCTATGTGTGTGATGAGGCTAATATTGAGACCCACGGCATGTTTCCAATGGGGCGTTTAGCATCGGATCCAGCTTGGACACACGCCTTTATGACTCGATACAATCAGATGGTCGAGCGAGATAAAAATCACCCATCTGTCATTTTGTGGTCACTGGGTAATGAGTCAGGGCATGGCAGTACTCACGATGCGATGTATGCTTGGTCGAAAGATTTTGACCCTTCACGTCCAGTGCAATACGAAGGGGGCGGAGCCAACACCGGTGCCACTGATATTATCTGCCCAATGTATGCTCGAGTGGATGAAGACCAACCTTTTGAAGCCGTTCCAAAGTGGTCAATTAAAAAGTGGCTGTCACTGCCGGGAGAGCAGAGGCCTCTGATTCTGTGTGAGTACGCTCATGCAATGGGTAATAGCTTAGGCAGTTTTAACAAATATTGGGATGCGTTTCGAGCCTACCCACGTCTGCAAGGTGGGTTTATTTGGGATTGGGTAGATCAAGGCATCAGTAAGTGGGATGAACAGGGTGAGCACTACTGGGGGTACGGCGGTGATTTTGGCGATAAGCAAAATGACCGACAGTTCTGCATTAATGGTTTAATGTTTCCAGACAGAACTCCCCACCCGGCGCTTGAAGAGGTGAAATATTGTCAGCAGTTTTTGCAATTTACCCTCTCTCCCTCATCAAATGGCCCTGATAACCAATGCTTTGAGGTAGAGATCAATAGTGAAGCACTGTTTCGTCATACAGACAATGAGCGTCTAAGCTGGTCGATAACTGAAAATGGCAAGGTGGTTGAACAAGGAGATAGTACTTTGGATATCGCGCCGCTATCAATGCAGTCAGTCACGATAGAGTGTCAATTTGAACGGCAACCAGAGTGTGAATATCATCTTAACCTACAAGTTGAAACCATTGATGCAACTGTGTGGACAGAGGCCAAGCACCGAGTTGCCAGTGAGCAGTTTAGCCTTAAAAACAGCCAATCACTGAGTCTACCTGAGTCTATCGGTTCGTTAGTAAACAGAAACAAAATTACTGTTGATGAGAGCGAAAATGAGATTACGGTGACTTATGGTGACAACAAGCGAAATCAGCAGTGGCGGTGGCTCAGAGATGAAGGTCTGTTAGCGCAGTGGCAAGTAGATGGTGAGTCGCAGTTACTCTCAACACTGCAAGATAACTTCTACCGTGCCCCGTTAGACAATGATATTGGCACCAGTGAAGCCGATTGTGTTGATCCAAATGCGTGGGTATCTAGATGGACAGAAGCGGGAGTCGGAGAGTGGCAGCGTCAGTGTGTACAGTGTCAACTGATTCAGCAAACGAGTGGCGTGGTGATTAAGTCGAAATTTGCTTATTACCATCACGATCAGCTGCAGGCAATCACCGATTGGCAATACCTGATCAGTGAGAGCGGAGAGCTCAATCTAACTATCGAGGTAAACATCAGTGATAACGTTCCGCCACTCCCTCGGATTGGAATCAATTTTACTCTTGCAGAGCAGCCTGAATCAGAGATCTCCTGGTTTGGACGAGGGCCATTTGAGAACTACCCAGATCGTTTAAGCGCCGCACAAGTTGGCCGTTACACCTTGCCAATTTCGGATGTTTATACCCCCTACCTATTTCCATCAGAGAGTGGTTTACGTTGTGATACTCGTCTGCTCAATATAGATAATCTGAGTATACGTGGTGACTTTCACTTTAGTGTTAACCGATACAGCCAAGCGCAATTAACACAGGCTAAACATACTAATGAATTGGTTTCTGAGGGGAAAATTTATGTCTCTATTGACCATCAGCATATGGGCATAGGGGGTGACGATTCATGGAGTCCAAGCGTACACCCTGAATACTTGCTACAAGCAAAACGATATCACTACCAAATAGAGCTGACTGCAAAGCCACAATAAAGTGGCACTCTGTTTTGGTCGCCGTTTTGAACCGAGTCGGCCTACTACCGTTTTGTCTTTTGGACTTCGATGGAAGCTGAACCGATCAAACCGCAGATTCGTATCAAGCAGAGTGAACCGATCCCAAGGACTATCTGCATTGCCAACAGCTCGGTACCACAGTGAGAGAGGCGGACATTAAAGCTTTTGAATATCCGTCAGCCCGTGATCCGCTGAAAGGGATCGGCGTTGGTGTGTTTACTCCGGCTGTTTTTACTGCTCCTCGACCACAAGAAATGAACCAATGGCTGTGTGAAGTGAGTGCAATCGAGGTATCATTCAAACAGGTCGGTGACAGAGGGGGGACGACTTTCCCGTTTGAGTGCTTTGCCTTAAATGGAGAGTTGCCACTTCCGGCATAATCCACACTTTTTACCGCCAATTGATGGATGATTATGGATCTTATTCAGCTCTCTCGAATCAGTTTTAAACATCTTACTGCGCTGCATGTGATGTTATCGACCCACAGCGTGACCAAAAGTGCTGAGGTTCTGTGTAGCAGCCCATCCACCGTCAGTAAAACCCTCTCGCAGGTAAGAGTTCTACTCAATGACGAGCTATTCTATCGCGACGGCACTCAACTGATCCCAACAGCGTATGCCGTCAAAATTGGGCCTTCAATACATGCTATTCTCAACAATATGAATGAGCTATTGCATCAATCTACCTTTGTACCGGCAGAGTTTTCCGGCTCCTTCACCTTTGCCATGCGTGAGAGTACCTTAGACATTTTCGCACCGATTATTAGTCAAATAGTGTCAAAACAAGCTCCGCAAGCGCAGATTGAAATTCACTCGAAAGACCAATTCGGTTTTGATGCTCTGCTTAGCGGTCAGGTCGATGTGATTGTGCTCCCCCATGATAAAAGCCAGCCGTTAACCAATGAGAAACAGTTGGTGTGGGAGAGTGTGATTGAAGATGAGATGATCTGTTTAATGTCTTCAACTCATCCGCTGGCAGATCAAGCGTTAACGATTGAGTCGTACTTACGTTATAAACACATTGGGATCATTGATAAAGAGCTGAATCAACCCTATTTTGAACAGACTTTAAAACAGCAACATAACCCTCGAGAGAAAGCGATTACTGTTGCCGATTTTGGTAGCGCCGCGACGATTTGTGAACATTCAGACTTCCTCTTCACTTGCTCAAAAAGGTGGTTTGAAGTGGCCAAACAGGCTCAAGGTTTAATCGCGAAACCTCTGCCTTTTGATTATGGGCAAGTGGCCTACAGCATGGTGTGTAATCGATTGAGCCTGAACGAACAAGCGTTGAGTTGGTTACTGAGCACAGTTAAGCAGAAGCTAAATGCAAATAATAACTAGAGATATACAGAAGGGGTGATGACCTCTCGGCCCAAGCGGCTGACCAACTTAACATGTAACTGCTCCATCTGCTGCTCACTGCATTTTCCCCACGATAGGGCCTCTCCAACCACACCATGATGTTGAAAGGCATTAAGACGGATCTTAATATCACTCGGCAATTCAGCCAAATAGTCCGCAACGGCATCAACCTCGCGCAGTAGATCGGTTTTCTCAGGAACATAGAGTAGGCGTACCTCATACAGTTTGTTGTATTTAGCCAAAAGCTTAATAGAGTGAAATACACGATGATTCTCTTTGCCTACCAGCCATTGATGTCTCTCTTTTTGCCACGCTTTAAGATCGATCATTGCGCCATCGAGGTAGGGGAGTACTCTCTGCCACCCCTGTTGCGACAAACTGCCGTTACTATCAATAAAGCAGCTCAAATGCTGTAATTTTCCAGACTCTTTAATCGCCTTAAACAACTCAATGATAAATGGCAACTGTAAGGTAGCTTCGCCTCCAGATACCGTAATGCCACTCAAAAAAGGTTGGTGTACAGTGATCAAGTCGATCAACTGTCGCACCGTATAGTGACTGATTTTAGGACTGGATTTAGAGGGACAGACACTCAAGCAGAGATCGCATTGACTGCACAGCGAGGCATCCCACACCACGTGACTATTGACGACACTGAGTGCGCCCGTTGGGCAGGGTGCCACACAATCACCGCAATGGTCGCAATGATTGATGGTTTGCGGATTGTGGCAAGTGATGCAATCGTAATTACAGCCTTGTAAAAACAGCACCATTCGATTACCCGGCCCATCAACACATGAGAAGGTTAATATCTTGCTGACCGCGGCTGTTCTGTTGAGCTCAGTTGCCATCTTATTGACAGACTGGGGCCATTTCTTGGGCAACCACGCGTGGCTTTCTCTCTAGAATACCGGTGTTTTTACTCGCTTCTGACCCTAAAAAGGTGGTATTGGTTCTAGAACCTTGCTCATCAAATTTGGCGATGTCAGACAGTTTAACCATGTAACCAGTCACTCGAACTAAATCGTTTGAAGCGACGTTGGCGGTAAATTCTCGATAGCCTAACTGCAAAGCGCCTTTAGCTAAGTTAAACATCGCTTCTGGGTTAGATTTCACTGTTTCATCTATGGTCAAAATATCACTGATGCCAGAGGTATAATATTGATGGTGTGCTGCTGTGGCTTGTACATAAGAGACAGGGTCGGGTTCGGTTCCATAAGGAATTCGTACACCAGGGGTGACATCGGTATCTAGACTAATTCCACCTTGAGCATGCAGTAAAGCTCTGCCGTGGTAGCCATACTTTACTGGAGTAGTCGAGACAATCTCTGATAGTTGTTTTGAGATACGATGTCCCAATAAGTTTGCGTTGTCATTGTGGCCATATAGACCAATGAGGTTCTCTTTGACCATCAACATATTGACCGCCTCAGCCATGCCGTAAATACCAAACATGGGTGCAAATCTGTCTTCGTGAATCAATCCCTCTTGAGTTAAAAAGCCAGAAAAAAAGTTAGACTTTTCATGCAGAAATGCACTTCGAGCTTCCATTAAGCCAAACATGACGTTGCAGTATGTAGGTAATACATTCGTTATAAAGTCCGTACTATCTTGGGCTTTTTTAGCCACTTCTTTTAAATTCATACGGGCCAGAGTATTTGAACCGCCCGCTAAAGGCAGTGAGTTGTAACAGCTAACAATACCAAAGCCGCTGTGATCATAGGCTTTGGCATGGACTGGGTAGTTAGCAATATGCGGTTTACTGCATTCGCAGATGTTTGCCGTCGCTTGGCGAAGCAGGTCATCAGGAGTGACATCAGCATCGTACATAAAGGTTAAATTAGGGGCGATCTGTTTAAGCTCGGCATCCACTCGTAATATGGTTCGGCAGATAATGTTGTCGGTTGGGCCAATGTTGACGTGCATAAAGGCGTCAGGCAACGTGCGATCGAGCATGATCCAAAACAGTTTCAACTTTTGATAAATCTGCTGATCAGTCAATTCGCCGATATACGGCATGAGCACCGTATCGAGTTGACCAAGATAAACGGGAATGGAGGTAACAGATGGAACGTGATGATAAAGAATCGTCAGCAGATTTATCGCGTCGTCTAAATTGGTAGCAGGATCGAGTTCGAGGTACTCAGAACCTTGAGCTAAAAACTTGGCGTAATCCGGCAATACATATCGAGGTTTGAAAGGGGCATGACCTTCAAACATATCACACAGTATACCGTCATCAATAGCTTGTTGAGTGGTAGGGTTAATGTCGAGATAAGGTAGACTCGCTTCGGCTTCTAACGCCAAATATTGAGATTTTTGCTTTGGAGATAGATGTGCATCGGTGATGATGTTGTAGAAGCGATCTTGACTCATGATTAGTCCCTATTTTTTATATGGTCTAATCATAATTCAGCCTAACTCTTTTCAACTAGTGAAATTAAACAAAATACTCTTTTCCATAATCGAAATAGTGAATTTTTTAACTGTTCTCTGTTTTTTTAATGGAACTGTTCTATGCCCCAATGGAATATCTATGTTTATATATGCTCCGTCAGACAGAGGAGCCTTCCCCCTATGTTGTGCGACCTGTCTGGTACTGAGAAAACTTCCTTTATAGCGTTTATTTTTGCGTTGGGCCAAGTTCTGCTTGGCCTTTTTTTTGTGCTTAGATAAGTGAAAAATAGGTAAGGATAAACAACCCCAATGTGCAGGTGACTAATGAACCAATGGTGGTTAATGCGATAATGTTAGCTGCTAGTAGAGAGTTTCCTCCCATCGCTCTTGCCATGACATAACTTGCCGCAGCTGTTGGCGCTGCACTCATAAAGAATATCAATCCCAGTTCTATTCCGGTGAAGCCAAACAGTAAAGCGCCGCCTGTGATCAGGATCGGACAGAGTACCAGTTTAAATCCGGTAGCAAACCAAGTTGGTGTTTTGTCCTCTTTTAACGAATGAATATTGAGTGATCCTCCGGTGCAAAGCAGTGCAAGTGGTAGGGTCATATTGGCAAAGTATTGTCCCGCATCGACGACCATTTCTGGGATTGGGATGGAGAGATAATACACAATCACCCCACACATAATCGCAATGATTAACGGATTTTTGGTTAAGGTTTTTATAATCAGAGCGGTGGTATTAACCTCACTACTGGAGTCTTTGGGGGTTAAGGCGATCACGGCTTGTACGTTATAAAGCAGAGTGGTGGAGGCGACATAAACGGCAGCTAAAGCAACCCCTTGATCGCCATAGGCATTGGCCATATAAGCCAGCGCGATAACGGCGGTATTGGATCGAAACCCCCCTTGCAAAATTACGCCATTATTGCTGCTATTTGTAAACGCCATTTTGGTTGAGAAAAGCGTAAACATAAAAAATAGAAAGTTGGCGATCAGGCCATAAAGAACAAGAGAGGCACTACTAGAGAAGCTCTTTTCAGATTGAATAATGCTGAGAAAAAGCATGGCGGGTAATGAGACTTGGAAAACCAGTTTTGAAGCCACATCAATGAAGTTCTCGTTAATTAAACCAATACGTTTTAATACTACGCCCAGACAGAGCATTAAACAGATAGGCCCAGTAATCGAGGCAGAAAAAAGAAGTTGTTCGTATAAGCTCAAAGCGATTCCGTTCCTGAAAAATGTGTTCAGAAACATTTATACACTATTTCGCTGTTTTTGAGTCTATTATTATCTAAAGTCATCCCTCTCTGATTTTATGATCTATAAGTGATACCCTGTTGGCGTAAAATAAAATAAATTTACAAAATTGAATGAAAATTGTTCTAAATGAGGACCAATGGATACCAGAAAAGATAAATACAGTATTGATAATACCGACTACACGGTCGGCCAAGATAACATTCAAAAGTGGGGATTCGATGTTCATAACCCTGTTTTTGGCATCAGCGCTTCCTTAATTGGACTCTTCTTAATTGCCATTTTGCTGGTTGACCCAGAAACCTCAAAATCTACATTAGACGGAATTAAGTGGCAAATCATCGGCGCCTTTGACGGCCTCTTTATGTGGTCAGCGAATATTTTCGTAGTGTTTTGTTTGGCACTGATTGTTTCCCCATACGGTAAGATTCGTTTAGGGGGTGATGAAGCGAAAACTGATTACTCATTAATGTCATGGATAGCAATGCTATTTGCTGCTGGCATGGGGATTGGACTGATGTTCTGGGGGGTAGCAGAACCGGTTGCTTACTTCACAGGCTGGTACGAAACACCGCTTAATGTGGCAGCAAATACACCAGAAGCAGCCAAACTTGCACTGGGTGCGACAATGTTCCACTGGGGACTTCACCCATGGGCAATATACGGTGTGGTTTCACTCTCTCTTGCTTTTTTTGCTTTCAATAAAGGCTTACCGCTTTCGATGCGTTCAGTGTTCTACCCAATTCTAGGTGATCGCACTTGGGGTTGGCCTGGACATGTGGTTGATATCTTAGCGGTGCTTGCGACTCTATTTGGTCTAGCCACTTCTCTTGGGCTTGGCGCACAGCAAGCAGCCAGCGGATTCCACCATGTATTTGGCATTGAAAACGGCTTATCACTACAAGTTGCGATTATTTTCCTCGTGACGCTGTTAGCCGTTGTTTCTGTGGTTCGCGGTATTGATGGCGGTGTGAAAATAATCAGTAACGTCAACATGCTATTAGCGCTTGCGCTCGTTGTGTTTGTTGCGTTGGTTACGTTTGCAGTTTCTATGGGCACTATCCCGACAACAGTGATGGGTTACATTGAAAACATTATTCCACTGAGTAACCCAATTGGTCGTGAAGACCAAGCGTGGATGCACGGTTGGACTGTGTTCTACTGGGCATGGTGGATTTCATGGTCTCCTTTTGTGGGTATGTTCATTGCTCGTATTTCACGTGGTCGTACTATCCGTGAATTTGTAACTGCAGTGTTGATTGTTCCAACGGTAGTTACAACGTTGTGGATGTCAGTATTTGGTGGCGTTGCGATTGACCAAGTGGTGAATAAAGTGGGGACGTTAGGCGAGAAAGGACTAACAGAAGTGCCTCTTGCTATGTTCCAAATGTTTGACTCTCTGCCTATGGGTAATATTCTGTCGCTACTAGCCGTTGTATTGGTGTTGGTGTTCTTTGTGACGTCATCAGATTCCGGCTCACTGGTTATTGATAGCATCACGTCGGGTGGAAAGGTGGATGCACCGATTCCTCAGCGTGTTTTTTGGGCCTTTATTGAAGGCGCTATTGCCGCTGCTCTAGTGTGGGTTGGTGGTACAGAAGCCATTCAAGCGCTGCAAGCTGGCGCAATATCGACGGCCTTGCCATTCACCATTATCTTATTGGTCATGTGTGTTAGCTTGCTCTTAGGACTACGAACAGAGAAACGTGCTGTTTAATGGTTGAATAGAGATGATGCATTGAATAGATGCCTCTTTTAAAAGGCCGAGCGAATCTTATCGCTCGGTTTTTTTATACCCAAAGTTTCTTAATAGGAGTGTCAGGACTGAAATGGTGATGGATCTGTGCTTGCAGCAGTTCCGCAGTGGCGATGGCATCGGTAAGAGCATCGTGAGGGGGGTAGAGCGGTAAGTTATAGCGGGTTCTACTATTTGCAAGGCGAATGGAGTCGGGGCGAGCATTTCGAATCCAATTCAAGATACTCTTCGGTTTGGCTTGTCGAATATCGGCTTCAATTTGCATGGTATCAATCACGGGGAAGACAATCCCTTCGTTAATGACACTTCGAAGCGCTGCATCAAAAAAGTCTCGTTCGATACGTCGATAGTGAACCACCACAACCTTCCCTGCAAGCTCATCCAACAGCTGTTCTAATATACGTATTAGATCCGGCGCCCCCTTCAAATCAGAATGGGTAATGCCATGAATGATGATCGACTCCTCTTTAAGCTTATCTTCCGGAGTCACAAACCAATGTTTGGCCTGCCTGCACGCAATACGCTGCAAGGTGAAAGGGACCAAACCGATACTGATGATACTATTTTGATTCGCATCCAGACCTGTCGTTTCAAAATCTAACGCCACAAACTCGATCTCTTTGAGTTGAGTTTCCCCTTGATAGGTGCCAGTGTTATAGAAATTGGCTAAGCGTTTATCTTTGCTTTCCAGCGCTTTTATTTGTAAAAAGGCCTTCCAATTCAACACCTCTTTGTTAGTGAAATTATGCATTATTTGGCCTGCATGCTATTGGCGGTGTAACGAAATTTCAGGAAGTTTTGCGCGCTGCTTAATACAAGAAAAGCATCCTTGAGGTTACGCCTTTCAAATTCAGACATGTTCTCCGGTTCAATGTTGTTATCAGGCTCCTGTTCAGACTCAATATCTAACGATTGGTGCCTAATACGAACTAATGAGATTAGCTCCATCGCATGTTGCAGATCTTTGCCTTTTGATGAAGGTAAAATTCCCGCTTCAATAATGTCCTCTAACCGGTCGAATGAGTTTTGGGATTGAGAACCGATAGCCAATGCGTGCACACGAATGAGATCCGCTAACGGAGCCGTTCCACGACGTTTTAAATTGATGGAGTTATTATGACGGCCATCTTTTTCCATGACAAAATCTTTGAAGAAACCGAGTGGCGGAGTGCGGTTCAGTGCATTTCTGGCTAAGCAAGCTAAGAAACGGTTGTTCTTTTTCGCTTTTCTAAGAATGAAAGCGTTCAACTGTTCGGCCCATTTTGTTCGTCCATAGACGCCATTAAGATCGAAGAAAATGGAGCAGTTGAGCAGAGCTTGTGGATTGGGGTCGTCTATCCAATCTGCAAAACAAGCTTCCCATTGTGATTGTGTTTTGCGATGCTCTGGATTCGTCGCCATGATATCTCCGCTGCAATAGGTGTAACCACATGCCGCTAAACCATCACAAACAAAGGCGGAGAGTGCCTTAAAGTAGTCACCATGTAGCGATTCTTGATATTGATTATCGAGAATTAACGCATTATCTTGATCGGTAACAATCAACTGTTCATCGCGGGCCATAGAACCGAGTGCTAAAAAACAGTAAGGGATAGGAGGTGCGCCTAACTTCTCTTCGGCCAATTCAAGTAAGCGTTGCTTAAAACTGCGGCCAATCTCTGACATCGCACGGCCAACCATGTGAGAATTGGCGTCTTCGTTCACCATACGAACAAAACAGCTCTTTAATTGATTAGAGAGCAGGATGAGATCCTCAATGCTATTTTGTTGGAAAATACTGCTTACAAATAGAAGGCTATTTTGTGACTCATAACGAATGATATCACTCACTTCAATCAGCCCAATTGGCTGCTTGTTTTTTAAAATTGGGAGGTGATGAACGTTGTAGCGAAGCATTAATAGCATCGCTTCAAAGATGTAGGCGTTGTGATCAAGAGAGATCAGCTCGGTTGACATGACCTCGGCAACTTGGGTATCAACATCTAGGCCTTGAGCGATCACCTTAGCGCACAAATCTCTTTCTGTGATAATGCCAACAAAACTGTCACCCAACTCATTGATCAGGCTACTGTCATTGATCAGTGCCGCAGAGACATTCTCTTCTGACATGATTTTCGCCACATTTTTAATTGAGGTGGACGGTGGTAACAAAACAGGCTCTCCACTCAGTAGCGTTTTGACTTTTGATGTTGTCAATGAGTTGGCGTCATCACTGTTATCTTCTACCGCCTGTTGCAATCGAATACTGCCTTCGACTTCAACAAAGTCCGCAAAGGTTTCATATCGCTCACAATACTCTTCAAAAATATTATCTGGAATGCAGTATAAAAGCGTATCTTTGAGTGCTTTGGCTGGGAAGCGAACTTTGTTATTGGTCAATAGACCCATCTGACCAAACAGGCCTCCTTGATCGAGGCGATTATAGAGTTCACCCGTACGACGATATATCTCTACGACACCACTTCGTATCATAAACAGATCATGAATTTTGTCGCCAAACTCTATCACCATGCTGTCAGCTCGATAATAGGAGATCTCAATGCTTTGAGCGACTTCAATAAGTGCATCTTCTGGCAGTTGGTCAAAAGGGGGGTATTGACTGATGAAGTTTCGAATTTCCAGTAGTTCGACTTCCATTATTCGCTCGATATTGATGAGATAAACTGATGTTAGACAGTATATGTTATCCCTGCTCAATATGCAGCTAACCCCTTTCTAACACTCTTAGTATTAATACTCATACATTTTTAATTAACTTGTCTGCGTGTATCTTGGTATCATTGTCAGCTATAAATGCCCTACAATCTATTCATTATATTATGCAAAGGAATGTGTCATGAAAATAAACAAACTGCTTCTTGCGTCACTCATTATGTCATCTTCAGCGGTTAATGCAGACCCATACGTAGGGGGAAAGCTGAGCTACGGTTGGTTAAACGACGCATGTGAAACCAGTGCAAGCTGCGACGATGACTCAATCGGTGCTGGCCTCTACGCGGGTTACGATTTTAGTGAATATCTAGCATTAGAGCTTGGTTATGATTACTTAGGTGATTATGAAACCAACTTCAAAAACAGTGGCACAACCGCTGTTATTGACGATAAGATGCACGCCTTTACACTCGCCCCAAAGTTGACTCTTCCTTTGACTGATAAGATTGCACTGTTTGGTAAATTGGGTGTGGCACACGTCTCTTATGACAGTGCAGATGATGAAGTACTTATGGGGGGATTAGGGGCTGAGTTTGCACTTAATGACGCCATGTTTATTAGAGCGGAGTACCAACATTACAGTAATATTGATGATGGCCCCGTTGATGACATGGACGCTAACACAATTTCAATTGGTTTCACTTATAAGTTCGGTCAGTCAGCAGCTCCAGTTGCCGCTGCGGTACAGAGTGAACCAGAACCGATGGTTGCTGAGCCTGCTCCGAAAGTCGTGGAAGAAAAAGTTGAAGAAGCCGTTGCAGTAGTTCCAGCGCCTCATGAAGCGACGATCACTACAGTCACACAGAAGTTTGATTCAGGTTTATTCGCAGTTAACAGCTACGAGCTTACACCGGCAGCAGAAAGTGTATTTGACGACATGTTGAACTTACTGTTAACTCACAGTCATGCGAAAGCCGACATCATTGGTTATACCGATACGTCAGGTAATAAAGAGAAGAATCAGGTACTTTCAGAGAATCGTGCTAAATCCATTGCGGACTACTTTATCTCGAAAGGCGTAAAGGCGGATCAACTGACCTACCGAGGTGAAGGGGAAAATAATCCAATCGCCTCCAATGAAACATTAACGGGTCGTAAGCAGAACCGTCGTGTAGAGATCACGGTACCAAGTTTCGAATTCTAAGAAAAATAGTAAGCAAACCGAGCAATAGGAGCGTACCAGAGTGTGCGCTCTTTTTTTGCCTGGGTTATGCGTTGTTAAATAAATACAGGGGCATCGTAGTCATAACCTTCATCGGTATAAGCAGTAACAATAGCATCATCAACTAAGCCATCTTCAGCGACCACTTGGGTCTCAAAAAAATGTTGAATCTGCTTACGGCGACCGTGAGCTGCCCAGCTTTCACCATCAGTCCATATCTCATTAAAAACGATAGGGTAATCCGTTTGTGTTGCACTTGGGTGCGAAATTTGTCGAGTCAGCATATATTGAATACACCCCTGTTCACGATAAGCATCAGGTTCTAACGCTTTCAATACTTCAAACAACTCAGACTCTTTGCCCAACTTGGGGCGAAATTGAGCTAAAACATAAACACGTGTAGACATTGGAGAGACCTTTTATCGATAAATAGACAGTGTAAACCAATATGGGRAAGTAAATGGCTAAAGTAATGAATTAAAAATTGAACACTCTCACACTCTAAAGCAATAAAATTTACCCATACATTTCAACCTGATGCATATTTGTACCAAAGCCGCATAATCCGAACACCCCTAATGACTTACTTTTTGTAAGGGTATAAATCTATTTGTTCTCTTTATGAAATGCGCAGTGTCATCTATCTGCGTAATAGTGAATACCTTTTATACAGTAAGGATAAGTATGAAAAGTTTAAATTTTGCACAAAAAATGACAGTAGTCACCTGCTTCATTGTTGCTTTAGCACTCGCCTCACTTTCAGTCGCCAATTATCAGGTGGTTAAGGAGCATACTAAGCAAAGTCTACAGACCAATTTACATGAAATGTCTCAAATGACATCGAACAATATTGCTAATTGGTTAAACGGCAAACTCAGATCAATGGAAGCGATCGCTGTGCAAACAGATAACATAGATGTAGAGATGAATATTGATGGCTTGAAGCTGATCTATCAAGCAGGAGATTTTGTGTCGGTCTATTTGGGTAGTGAGGCTGGGGATATGATAATGAATGATCCGGAAGAGTTCCTGCCAGCCGACTACGATCCAAGGAAACGCCCTTGGTACATTGAAACGAAAGCAGCGATGTCCTCATCATATACTGAACCCTATATGGATGTTTCAACCAATACTGTGTTGATATCAACGGCAACTCCCGTTAAAAATGGTCAACAATTTATCGGGGTGGCAGCGGCAGATCTCTCCTTAGGTCACGTAGTAAAAACCTTGTCATCATTGGATTTTTCTGGCAGTGGCCATGCCTATATTGTCTCAAAAACAGGTGTGGTTTTAGTGCACAGCGATCCAAACCTCAATGGTAAAAGCATCAGTGATTTATATGGCCAAACGAAACTCACTTTCACTGAAGAATTACAAGAGGTCAACATAGAAAACAAACCGCTATTGGTGGGCTTTTATCCTATCAAAGGGGTACCAACAGTCGATTGGTACATTGCCGTTGAAATTGATAAAGAACATGCTTACAGCACCATATCCGACATATTTAATCTCTCGGTACTTTTCACGCCAATCATCATTTTAATATCGATGCTTGTAGTGTGGTTGTTATTGATGAAATTAACCCAGCCATTAAGAACATTACAAATAGCAATGCAAAATGTGGCAGAAGGCGAAAGAGATTTAACCAAGCGGCTTGAGATAGAGAGTCGTGATGAAATTGGGCAGTTAGCCGAAAGCTTTAACTCTTTTGTGGAAAACATCCATCAGATGATGAAAGCGTTCAAAATTAATTCAGATCAAATGAATGTAATTGCCGGCACTATTAACCAAGACTCCATTGGGAGTCAGCAAGAGATGGACAAACAACGAAAAGAGACAGAACAGGTTGCGGCGGCCGTTGCACAAATGAGCTCAGCGTCGAGTGAGATTGCCACAAATGCACAAGGCGCGTCAGATGCCGCAAAAGAGGCGGATGATGAGAGTGAGCATACTAATCATGTAGTGGGACAAGCAGTCCAAACCATTAAAGGATTGGCAGAAAGTTTAGATTCGGCAGAAAAAGTGATTGATGATTTAGAGCATGAAGTAACTGAAATCAGTTCTGTGCTTGAGGTGATCACAGGTATTGCTGAGCAGACCAACTTGCTGGCGCTTAATGCAGCGATTGAAGCTGCCCGAGCTGGTGAACAAGGACGAGGTTTTGCCGTCGTTGCTGATGAAGTGCGAAACCTAGCGGGTAAAACACGATTAAGTACTGAAGAGATAAACGCGAAAATAACCAGTTTGCAAGAGGGAGCAAAGCGCGCCGTACAGACCATGAAAGAGAGTCGTATGATTAGCGTTCAAAGTGTGAATAAAGCGGAAGAAGCGGGAGAATCACTGGCTAAAATATCTTGTGCAATCTCTCGAATCTCTGATATGAACATGCAGATTGCGGCTGCTTCAGAAGAGCAGACTAGTGTCTCTGAAGAGTTGTCACGTAATGTAGTCAATATCTCGGACTCGACAGAACACACATTTGAATCGGCAAATAAGAACGTCAAAACCAGTGACTCACTTTCTAAAATCAGTCAGACCATTGAGGAGGGGGTCAATCATTTTGCCATTTAACCGAAAAGGTCAAGTATGTTGAATTAACTCGAATGTGCATTATTATTCACTAGTGCAACAGTGAGCATAGTATGGGGTAGGGATAATATAATTTTTTCTGCCCTAACTTATTGCTCTTATTGAGTAAAATAAAATGACGTTATCTAATTAATTGAATAGTAAAGAAT